>CAVEAP010000031.1:5319-8469 GCA_963613725.1 Mediterraneibacter torques | reverse complement strand
CTTATGAAGTGTGAAAAATTGCCAAATTTTGTGTCTGCCAAGTTTGATTTAGAGCCAAAAGACCAAAAACTTTTGCAAAAATATTTTCCAATGCTCAAAAAGTTTGACCATTTAACAGTGTCCCGCAGTTTGTATGGAAAATACACCCTTGAAGTTCCAATTACTGTTCCAGAAAGCGAAACAAAAAAGTTGCATGATTTCATCATAAAAATCATGCCAGGTTTTATTTATTACAGCAACTATGGAAATTTGGACAGTAACATTTATCTTCCACAAATGCTAAAAACTTTTAACAAAAAAGGAGTTAGCGCCATAAGTCCAAGCAAAAAACGCACAATAAAATTACTTCTGCTCTATGTTGGAATCACTCCAGAAATGCTAAAAAAAGATATGCCAGTTTTGTTTAATGGTCAAAGTGATGGAGTTTTAACAGCATCGCAACTTCAAGGGCTTATCATAAAGAAAAAAGAATATCAAAAACTTTTTGACAGGGCGGGCGAAAAATTAACAAAAGAGTTTGCCGAAGTTTGGAAACAAGGGGACTACAAATTTGAATTTGTGTTTGAGGGCGAAAGCCTAAAAATTTGGGTAACAGACGGAATGGGGAACCGAGCGCCACTTGAACAACGCAGTGTTGGAATGCAGTGGTTTTTGTCCTTTTTCTTGGTGTTTTCACTTGAAAGCAAGTTGTTTTACACAAACACAATTTTGCTTTTAGATGAAAGTGGAATGACACTTCACGGCTTTGCACAACAAGATTTGATTGATTTTATGGAAAAAATGTCACAAACAAACCAAATCATTTACACAACCCATTCAAACTACATGCTTCCAACAAAAAATCTTAACCGAGCAAAAATGGTTTACAAAGATGACAATGGGCACAGTTTGGTTTCAAACGAGTTAAAATCAAACAAGTTTCGTTCAAGCAAAGATTCGCTTTTGCCAGTTCAGTCGGCAGTTGGAATTGAAGTTTCCAAATCAATTTTGATGAGTTCCGACAAAATTTTGGTGCTTTCTGTTGTTGACCAATTTTTGCTTACAGCCATCAAAAACTTTTTGTGTGGAAAAGGAAAAATAAAAGCAAGACAAGATGTGGTTTTCGTGTCGGCAGGACTAAATGGTTTGGAGGCAACCGCACAGGTTCTTTCTGATGGTGGCGAACTTCCAAAAATCTTTTTGGCGGGAGAAGACACACAAAAAGCAATCAGTCAACTTTGCGAAAATACCTACAAAAACAATGAAAGCAAAATTTTGTCGCTGTCAAGTTTTGGTGACTTTAACACAATTGAAGACATTGTGCCTTATGAGATTTTTGCAAGGTCAAGCGGAAGTTATTTAATAAGAATTTTGGATGCAAACTTTGAACTTGAAACAAATCTTCCTTTTGTGGAACAAATTGAAGAATATGCTCAAGAAAAAGGTTATGTTTTGCCAGAATCATATCGAGAAGAAATTGCAACAAGAACAAAAACATTTATGAGCAAAAACTTTTCGGACATAAAACTTGACCACGGAACCAAAAAATTGTGGACAAAAATTTTGAAAGAAATTTTGGATTGTTAAGGAGGGGCAAATGGAAAGAAAAATGCATGAAGTAAAAGCACCCTTTTTGGTGCTTTCAGTTAAAGACGAAAATGACAAAGTCAAAACGGACTGTATTTCTTTAACAAGCCTAAATTTGTTTTCAGATTTAACATATGTTTCAAAAAAACCGCTTCAAGTGGGGGCGGTAAATCAAATGTGCGTTTATTACAGCACTGTTAAATGCTATGGCACAGCATTGTCATCAGCTTCAGAAACACCTCAAAACAGAATTGAAAACATTTTGGATGCTTGTGAAATTTTAAAGGAAAAATATGACAAAGAAAAAGAAAATCTTTATGACACACAAGTTTTTGATTATGCTGTCAAGTTTTCCAAAATGGCAAACGCCATAAATTTTGTTTTGAACAATGAAATGGAGCAAAATCAAGGGGCATTTCAAATTAGAACTCAAAATTTAGTTCAAGATTTTGATGACCTTACCATTCAACTTAACGGAAAAAACAAAGATGAACAAGCAAAAATTTTGATTGAAAAAACCGAAGAATTTGCAAGTGACTTGCACAAACTTAATTTAACATGGGACCTTGTGCTTAACACTTCGTTTGAAATTTGGAACAAACTTGCCAAAGAAAATTTAACATCAGAAGAACTTTTGGAAGTCAAACCAAAAACAGAAAAAACAAACAAAGCTCCCAAAAAAACCATTCAAAAAACATTGTTGGAATTTTAGGAGCAAAAAGGAGAAAAAATGAAAAAAAAAGTTGTTATTGGTGTTGCGTGGACCTACGCAAACAGCGACATTCATCTTGGGCATATAACTGCCTACATCAGTGGAGATGTTCTTGCAAGATATCATCGCCTTAAAGGTGATGATGTTTGCATGGTAAGTGGAACAGACTGTCATGGCACACCAATCACCGAAAGAGCAATGAAAGAAAACACCACGCCAGAAAAAATTGTGGAGCATTATCATGATCAATACTGCAAAGTTTTTGAAAAATTGGGTTTCAGTTATGACTGCTACACAAAAACAGCCACTCCTTATCACTATGAAAAAGTGAAAGAAATGATAAAAACACTTTACGACAAAGGTTACATTTATTCAAAAACCGAACAAGCCTCATATTGCTCAAATTGCAAAAAATTTGTTTATGACCGTGAAGTCGAAGTTGTTTGCCCAAAGTGTCAAGGTGTTAGCAAAGGTGATCAATGCGATCACTGTGGCTATGTTTTTAAAACGCAAGATTTACTTAAAGGAAAGTGCCGAATTTGTGGAGCACTTACCGAAGTTCGTGACAACACAAACCTTTATTTTTCTTTGTCAAAACTTGAACCAGAAATGAAAAAGCATTTTGAAAATTGCAAACATTTGTGGCGAAAGAACGCCGTAAACGAAACCGAAAAGTTTTTAAACGAAGGTCTTGTTGACAGGGCGGTTACCCGTGATTTAAGTTGGGGGATTGATGTGCCGTTTGATGGCTTTGATGACAAAAGAATTTATGTTTGGATTGAAGCCGTTTGGGGTTATGTTACCGCAACAATGAAATATTGTGAAGAAAACGGAAAAGATTGGAAAGATTTTTGGTTTGACCACAAAGATGG
>CAVEAP010000031.1:3209-5309 GCA_963613725.1 Mediterraneibacter torques | reverse complement strand
TGTATCTTTGCCATGGAAAAGACAACATTGTTTTTCACACAATCATTTTCCCAGCACTTTTAAAAGCTTTTGATGAAAAAATGTTTTTGCCAAATGTTTGTGTTTCCACCGAATTTTTGAATGTTAATGGTGAAAAAATGAGCAAAAGCAAAGGCAATGGACTTTTAATGAAAGATATGCTTGAAAAATTTGATTCAGACAGCCTAAGACTTTTTGTGGTAGCAAATGGTCCTGAAAAACGAGATTCAAATGTTTGCCTTGATGACTACAAAGCACTTCACAATGGTGAAATCGTAAACAAATTTGCAAATTTTGTGAACAGAACATTAAATTTCAAGGGACTTGATGGGTTTGCATTAAATGGACAAATTGATGCCGAAATGCAAGAAAAAGTTAAAAATACCTTTGAAAAAGTTTCTCAAAACATCGAAAACATTTGTTTTAGAGATGCTGTGTCCGAAATCTTTTCGCTTGTTGAAGATGCAAACAAGTTCTATGACACTCAAAAACCTTGGCTTTTGTTTAAGGAAGATGATAAAACAGCTTTCAACAATGTGATGACAACTTGTGCCTATGTTATTGCAAACCTTTCAGTTTTGTTTGAACCTTTCATGCCATTTTGTTGCAAAAAATTGCAGGATTATTTTAAAATCACTCCAACTTCTTATGCTCCAATCAATGTTGAATTCAACAAAAATTTTGGAAGTTTTGATGTTATGTTTTCAAGACTTACCCCAGAAGATTTTGAATAAAATTTACAAAAAGCAAGCCTTTGTGGTTTGCTTTTTTTATGAAAATTCTGGGTTTTTTTGAATTTTTGATTTTAAAAACTCAATTTTTTGTTTAAGTGAAGGGGGTAAAGAACAGCCCAGCAATTCATCAAGTTCTTTTAAAGTGAAAAACATATTGTTAATTTCAAAGTTTTGCTCTACAAAAAATCCACCATTTTTTCCAAGTTTTGATGCAATGGGAACACCGCTTTGGCAAAGAATGTCCACATAGCGATAAATGGTGCGTGGGCTAATTTCAAATTTTTCAGCAAGTTTTTTTGCACTCACTTTTTCTTGAAGCAAGTTTAACACAATTCCAATCAAAATTGCAATTTCCATTTTTGTTTTCCTTTTAACAATTTTATTATATCACATAAGTCATCAAAAGTCAAACATTTGTTCTAAAATAATCAAAATAACACACGTTATATACATCAGCAATCAAAATAACATATGTTATAATGTTGATTTTAATTGGAGTTTGCAAGTTTTTTAAGGCTGTCAAAAATAACACTTGTTGCATCACAAAATTTGTAGTTTTTCATTTTTTGTTTAAGTTTTAATGCATTTTTTGTTAAGTCTTTTAAGGCATCACAAAAACAATTTTTGTTTTCTTCTTTCAAAACTTTTGCAAACCCATTTTTCTCAAAAACTTTTGCGTTTTCAATTTGGTCGCCTCTTGAAATCTTTTTTGAAAGCGGAACAATCAGCATTGGAATGTTAAGTGCCAAAAGTTCAAAAATTGCATTGCTTCCTCCTCGTGTTACAGCAAAGTTTGTGATTTTAAAAACATCTTCAATGTTTTCCAAAAATTCAAATTGAACATAATTTTTGTGTGTTAAATTCATTTTTTTATTGCGACCAGTCAGGTGAATTACAAAAAAGTTTTCACACAAAAATTCAAAATTTTCTTGAACAAGTTGGTTCAAAAAATTTGCCCCCAAACTTCCGCCAACAACAAGCAAAACAGGTTTTTGTTGTGTTATTTTCATTTTTTGCATAGCTTTTTTTGCGTTTCCACAAAAAATTTGTGGGCGAATGGGCGAGCCACAACAAATGCCATTTTTAAGTTTTTGTGCAGTTTGCTCAAAACTAGTAAAAACAATTTTTGCTTTGTTTTTTGCAAGTTTGTTTGCAAGTCCCAAACTCAAATCGCTTTCATGCAAAACAACAGGCACTTTTTGAAGGTGCGAGGCAAGCACAACAGGAAGGCTCACAAAACCCCCTTTGCTAAAAACCACATTTGGCTTTGTTTGTTGAACAATTTTTTTGCAATCAAAAATGCTTTTAAAAAGCACAAAAGGAATTGCCAAATTTTTCAGCGTAAATT
>CAVEAP010000031.1:0-3199 GCA_963613725.1 Mediterraneibacter torques | reverse complement strand
AGTTTTGTTGTTTTAATTTCAAAATACTCAATGTTTTTGTAATTTTTTAAAATTTGTTTTTCAATTCCGTTTCCTCCAACGAACACAATTTTGTCAAAAAAAGTTTCAAGTTTTTCAAGCAGTGCCAAACAGCCAAAAACATGGCCAGCAGTTCCTCCACCAGTTAAAATAATCGTTTTCATAAAGATATTTTATGCAAAAAACGCAAAAAATTTGGTTTTTTTAAAAAAATTTGCTTAAAAATCTTTGGCAAATCAAAAAAAATTTGTTACAATATATAAATAAGCATCGGAGGTTTTTTGTTTTGAATAAAGATTATGGATCAAAAGATATTGTTGTTTTAGAGGGGCTTGATGCTGTTCGTATGCGTCCTGGAATGTATATTGGAACAACAGGCTCAAAAGGTCTTCATCATCTTTTGTGGGAAATTGTTGACAACAGTATTGATGAAGTTTCAAATGGTTTTGGAAACACCATCACAGTAACGCTTTTTAAAGATGGCAGTGCTCAAGTTGAAGACAATGGTCGTGGAATTCCAGTTGACATACACCCACAAATGAAGGTGTCTGGTGTTGAGGTTGTTTTCACTCAACTTCACGCTGGAGGAAAGTTTGGAAATGACAACTACAATTATTCAGGTGGGCTTCATGGCGTGGGTGCTTCGGTTACGAATGCTCTTTCTCGTCATCTTGAAGTTGAGGTTTGCCGTGATGGGAAAAAATATGCAATGCGTTTTGAAAGCATTGAAAAAGGTGGAAAAATTCACAGTGGAGCAGTTGTAAGTCCACTTAAAGAAGTTGGAACAACAAACAAATTTGGAACAAGAGTAAGATTTTTGCCTGATAACAGAGTTTTTGAAGACATTACTTTTAGTCATGATGTTGTTTTGAACAGACTAAGAGAACTTGCCTTTTTGAACAAGGGCATTGAAATTGTTTTGATTGATGAAAGGTTGAGCCGAGGCGACACTCCACAAAGACAAGTGTTTAAATACAGTGGCGGGCTAAAAGATTTTGTTGTTTATCTTAACACCAACAAAGCAGTGGAGCATTCTGTTCCAATTTACATTTGTGGAAAAAGTGATTTGGTTGAACTTGAATGTGCTTTTCAATACACATCATCTTACACCGAAAACATTTTCAGTTATGTCAACAACATTCCAACCAGCGAAGGTGGAACGCATGAAACAGGGCTTAAAAGTGCAATTACAAGGGCGTTTAATGATGTTGCAAGACGAATTAACCTTTTGAAAGACAAAGAGGAAAATCCGCTTGGCGAAGACTACCGTGAAGGTCTTACAATTGCCCTTGCCATAAAAATGCGTAATGTTCAATTTGAAGGTCAAACAAAAACAAAACTTGGAAATCCTGAAGCCCGAACAGAAGTTGAAAACATTGTTTACAACCAACTTGTTATGCTTTTTGAAAAAAATGAAAACAAACAAGTTTTGGAACTTGCCGTAAAAAAAGGAAAAGCAGCAGCAAAAGTTCGAGAGGCTGCTCGCAAGGCAAAAGAAATCACAAGGCAAAAAAACAGCATTGAAAACAGCAATCTCATTGGAAAACTTGCGAGTGCAAGCGGAAGAAAACCAGAACTCAACGAACTTTTTATTGTTGAAGGTGACAGTGCGGGTGGCAGTGCAAAACAGGCTCGTGACAGGTCGTTTCAAGCAATTCTTCCACTCAGAGGAAAACCTCTTAATGCCGAAAAAAAGCGTCTTGCTCAAGTTTTGGCAAATGAAGAAATCCGAACAATCATAAGTGCCCTAGGAACTGGAATTGGCGAAGATTTTGACCTTGAAGCACTAAAATATCACAAAGTCATAATTCTTTCCGATGCCGACCAAGATGGAGCACACATCAGAGCAATTTTGATGACCTTTTTCTTCCGCTACATGAAAGAACTTGTTACAAATGGGCATCTTTACATTGGGCTTCCACCACTTTACAAAGTTGAAAAGAAAGACCGAGTTGAATATGTTTACAGCGATGCCGAACTTCCAGCGGTTTTGCAAACTTTTGGAAAAGGTTACAGCATTCAGCGTTACAAAGGTTTGGGTGAAATGAACCCAGAACAACTTTGGGATACCACCATGGACCCAAAATCACGCACACTTTTGCGGGTTACTGTTGAAGATGCCGCCAATGCCGAACTTATGATAACAACTTGGATGGGTGATGACATTGAAGCACGAAAAAAATATATTAGCCAGCACGCAAACTTTAACAAAACAGACAGTTTTGTGAGCAAAAAATCTGAGGAGAAAGCATGAAACAAAACGATGAAACAAAACAAGAGCAAGAGTTAACTCCCGAAGAAAACATGGGAAAAATCATCACAGGTTCGCTTGATGAAGTCATGCACCAAAGCATGATGCCCTACAGTGAATATGTTATTCTTGACAGAGCTCTTCCACGGGTTGAAGATGGGCTTAAACCTGTTCAACGCAGAATTCTTTATTCAATGATTGAACTGGGGCTTGAACCAGACAAACCTTTCCGAAAATCGGCTCGTATTGTGGGAGATTGTTTGGGAAAATATCACCCACATGGTGACACTTCGGTCTATGATGCCATGGTAAGACTTGCACAACCACACAACATGAGCGAAACTTTGGTTCAAGGTCATGGAAACTTTGGAAGCAACGATGGTGACAGTGCTGCAGCCATGCGTTACACCGAGGCAAGACTTGCACCACTTGCCATGGAACTTTTAAGAGATTTGGACAAAGACACTGTCAAGTGGACACTTAACTTTGATGACACTTTAAAAGAACCCGAAATGCTTCCGGGGCGTTTTCCAAACCTTTTGGTTAATGGAGCTTCGGGAATTGCAGTTGGGCTTGCCACAAACATTCCACCACACAACCTAGGCGAAACAATCAACGGAGTTGTTGCTTTTATTGACAACCCCGACATTAGCCTAAAAAGTTTGATGCACTACATCAAAGCGCCCGACTTTCCAACAGGCGGAAACCTTGTTCTAACCGATTTAGAGCGAGCCTACAGCACTGGAAAAGGCAAAATTTTGATGCGAGCACAATATCACATTGAAGAACTTAAAAACGACAAAAAAAACATTGTCATAACAGAATTTCCTTATCAAGTTAACAAGGCAAAACTTTTGCAGGAAATTGTTGCACTTCGTGATGAAAAGAAAGGCGTTTTAAGTGACATTTCCGACATTCGTGATGAAAGTG
>CAVEAP010000030.1:0-8622 GCA_963613725.1 Mediterraneibacter torques | reverse complement strand
CCTCCTAAAATTTATTATAACAAAATTTTTTTGTTTTTCCAAACAAATTTAAAATATTTTTGCAAATTGTTTGCTTTTTTTTGTAAAAAAGGCTAAAATTAAATAAAAAAAGGAGAATTTATGAAAGCGTTTGATGTTTTAATTGTTGGCGGAGGAATTGTTGGAACAAATCTTTTTAGTTTGCTTTCCAGAAATGGAGTTAAAGTTTGTTTGCTTGAAAAAAAAGATGATGTTTGTGAATTTGCAAGCAAGGCAAACAGCGGAATTGTTCATGCAGGCTATGATCCAAAACCAAACACACTAATGGCAAAATTTAATGTTCAGGGTGCAAAAATGTATCCAGCACTTTGCAAAAGGGTGGGAATTGATTTTTGTCCTTGCGGAAGTTTGGTTGTAGGGAAAAAAGAAGACAAATCAAAACTTGAAGAACTTTTAAGGCGAGGCACCGAAAATGGTGTTAAAGGGCTTGAAATTCTGGACAAAGCAAAACTAAAAAAACTTGAACCAAACCTTTGTGATGAAATTGAGTTTGGATTGTTTGCAAAAACAGCGGGTATTGTAAATTCTTATGAACTTTGTATTGCTCTTGCCGAAGAAGGAATTTTGAACGGCGGAAAAGTTATGCTTAATTTTGATGTTCAAAAAATTGAAAAAAACGAAAATGGAAATTTTGTTTTAAGTGATGACAGTCAAAGTGTTGAAGGAAAATATGTTGTGAATTGTGCGGGGCAAAATTCCGCAAAAATCAATCGTTTGGCAAAAGCAAAGCATTTTGAAATGAATTTTGTAAAAGGCGAATACATTTTGCTAGACAAATCTGAAAAAGGTTTTGTGAATCGCCCAATTTTTCCTCTTCCTTCCGAAAAGGGAAAGGGAATTTTGGCAAACACAACAACACATGGAAACATTTTGCTTGGGCCAACTGCAACAGAGTGTGAAAAAGAGGACACCACAGTGTCGCAAGATGGAATTGGCAAAATTAAATCTGAAGTTGCAAACATTGTAAAAAAACCAAATTTCAAAAAAACCATAAAACTTTTTGCTGGAGTTCGGGTTAAAAGCGGAAGTGATTTTCACATTGACCGTGACCAAAAAATCAAAAATTTTTACTATGCTGTGGGAATTTGCTCTCCGGGGCTTAGTTCTGCACCAGCAATTTCAAAACATTTGTTTTTGCTTTTAAAACAAGATGGCCTAAAGACCAAAAAAGTCCAAACCAAAAAACGATTGCCTTACACAAACACACAAAAATTGTCCGAAGCAAAACTAAATGCCTTAATCAAACAAAACAAGGCCTATGGAAAAATTATTTGCAAATGTGAAAACATTTCTGAAGGAGAAATTTTGGAAGCCCTAAATTCACCGCTTCCAGCAAAAAGCATTGATGCCCTAAAACGCCGAGTAAGGCCAAGCATGGGAAGGTGCCAAGGCAGTTTTTGTGTGCCAAAACTAATAAAAATTCTTGCAAAGCACTATCATCTAAAAGAAGAACAAATCACATTAAAAGGTCCAAAAAGTGAAATGCTTGTTGGGGATGTTACGGGAGGAGAAAAATGAATTTTGACCTAATTGTTGTTGGCGGTGGTCCAGCAGGAATGGCGGTGGCTTTTAGTGCCGAAGAAAAAGGACTTAAAGTTCTTTTGGTTGAGCGAGAATATGCTTTGGGTGGAATTTTAAATCAGTGCATACACAACGGATTTGGACTTCACTATTTGGGCAAAGAATTAACGGGGCCAGAATATGCAAATGTTTGGGTAAAAAAACTTGCAAAAACAAATGTAAAAGTTATGCTTTCTTCTGTTGTAACAAAAGTTGAACATTTGGGAGAGCAAAATGTTGTTGTTCACATCAAAAACGAGCAAGGCATTGTGAAAATAAAAACAAAAGCAGTGGCATTTTCAACGGGGTGTCGAGAAAAACCGGGGCCTGCCATAAATCTTTGTGGAACAAGACCTGCGGGGGTGTTCTCGGCTGGTGAGGCACAAAAACTTGTTAATGTTCACGGAAAACTTGTGGGCAAAAGGGTTGCCATTTTGGGTTCTGGAGATGTTGGGCTTATAATGGCAAGGCGAATGACTTGTGTGGGTGCAAAAGTTGTTGGAGTCTATGAAATCATGCCAACTTGTGGCGGGCTTGCCCGAAATGTGGCACAGTGCCTTAATGATTTTAACATTCCACTTCATCTAAGCACCTCAATTGTTCGTGTTGTGGGTGAAAATCGTGTTACTGGTGTTGTTGTTGCCCCAGTAAATTCCGATTTTTCATTTGGCCTTTCAAAACAAAAACTTGTCAAGTGCGACACACTTCTTTTGTCGGTTGGGTTACTTCCTGAAGTGGACATATTAAATGAGTTCAATCTTGAACGCTCGCCAGTTACAAACAGTTTTGTTGTAAATCAATTTTATCAAACAAAAATACCAGAATTTTTCCTGTGCGGAAATGCTTTGCATGTTAATGATTTGGTGGACAATGTTACTGTTGAAAGCCTTAAAGTTGGCGAAAGAGTTGCAGATTTTGTTAAAAATGGTAAGACCAAAAAAAGACAAATTGAAATCAAGTTAGACAAAAACATTCGCTACACCTCCTTTAAATATGTTTTCAAAAACACAGGGCTAGCAGAAATTAGTTTCAGAGTTTCAGGAGAATTTAGAAATGCAAAAATTGTTGCAACAAGTGGCGGAGAGGTTGTTTTTAGTGCCTTTAAAACAGTTGTTAGAGCAGGGCAAATTGAAAAAATTGTTTTGGACACATCAAAACTAAAAACTGATTTAAACTTGGGGTTGGAGGTAGCACAATGAAAATGAATTTAACTTGCATAAGATGTCCAAATGGGTGTTTGCTTGAAGTTGTTAAAGACAAAAACGGAAACATAAAAGTTTCGGGAAATCGTTGTCCTTTGGGTGCGGAATATGGCAAACAAGAAATGACTGATCCAAGGCGAATTGTCACCACCATCAAGCAAACAAAAACTGGAACAATAAGCCTAAAAACTGACATTGCAATCAAAAAAGGCACTTATTTTGATGTTTTAAAGCAAATTGATGAAACCCCAGTTACAAAAAAATATAAAATTGGTGATGTTTTCATAAAAAATGTTTGTGGTTCACATTCAAATATTGTTGTAACAGGAATTCATGAAGAAAAATAAAGAACACTATGGAGAAACTTAAATGTTTAAAATTGTAGAAAAAAAACATCTTAATCAAACTGTTGTGATGATGAAAATCAAAGCACCTCTTATTGCAAAAAAGGCAGAACCGGGACAATTCGTGATTTTGCGAGTTGATGAAAATGGCGAAAGAATCCCACTTACAATTGCTGGATTTGACAGAAAAAAAGGTTTGATTAAAATTATTTTTCAAATTGTAGGAGCAACCACAAAACTTTTGGAACAAAAAAATGTCAACGACTTTGTGTGTGATTTTGTTGGCCCACTTGGGCTTGCCACAAACACTCAAAACAAAAAAAATGTTTGTGTTATTGGTGGCGGTGTTGGGTGTGCAATTGCTTTGCCTGTTGCTGAAAAATTGTTTGAGCAAGGAGCAAATGTAACAAACATCATTGGCTTTAAAAACAAAAATTTGATTATTCTTGAAAAAGAATTCAAAAAATGTTCAAACAAATTTTTTGTTACAACTGATGACGGAAGTTATGGTAATCAAGGAAATGTTTGCTCAGTTCTTGAAAAAATTCTTAAAAATGGGCAAAAATTTGACCACATTTTTGCAATTGGACCTTTGATTATGATGAAATTTGTTGTGCTTACGGCAAAAGAATATAATATTCCTTGCACTGTGTCCATGAACCCTATTATGATTGATGGCACAGGAATGTGTGGTTGTTGCCGACTGGTTGTTGATGGACAAACAAAATTTGCTTGCGTTGATGGACCAGATTTTGATGGCTACAAAGTTGATTTTGATGAAATGATGCAACGCAATCGTATGTATGCCGATTTTGAAAAACACAAATATGAAGAAACTTGCAATTTGCTTAAAATGGAGATTTTATAATGCCCGAACTACCTAATTTAAGAAAAGACAAAAACCCAATGCCAACTCAAGATGCCAAAAAGCGTATTAAAAATTTTGATGAGGTTGCTTTGGGCTATACCAAGGAAATGGCAATTGATGAAGCAAAGCGTTGTCTTAATTGCATAAATATGCCATGCGTGAATGGTTGCCCTGTAAGAATAAAAATTCCAGAATTTCTAAAAAAAGTTAGAGAGTTAGATTTTGAAGGAGCTTATCAAGTTATTTTGGAATCGTCTTCTCTTTCTGCTGTTTGCGGAAGGGTTTGCACACAGGAAACACAATGCGAGCAAAAATGTGTGCGAGGACTAAATGGTCAACCAGTGGGGATTGGCAGGCTTGAGCGTTTTGTGGCAGATTGGCACAATGACCATGCCCAAAAATCAAACTTCAAAATCAAAAAAAATGGGCATAAAGTTGCAATTGTTGGTTCAGGGCCTGCGGGACTTGCTTGTGCAAGTGATTTGGCAAAAATGGGCTACAAGGTTACAATTTTTGAAGCATTACATTCACCGGGTGGAGTGCTACTATATGGTATTCCAGAATTCAGACTTCCAAAAAAGATTTTGAATGAGGAAATTCAAGGATTAGAGCACATGGGAGTTGAAATAAAAACAAACATGGTCATAGGAAAAGTTTTGACCATTGATGAACTTTTGCAAAATGGTTTTGAAGCGGTGTTTATAGGCTCGGGTGCGGGGCTTCCACGCTTTATGGGGATTTTGGGTGAAACACTTAATGGAGTTTATTCGGCAAACGAATTTTTGACCAGAAGCAATCTTATGAAAGCCTATGAAAAAAATTCTTTCACACCGATTAAAAAAGGTGGAACATATGCTGTTGTTGGGGGTGGAAATGTTGCGATGGATGTTGCAAGAACAGCAATCAGACTTGATGCTGAAAAAGTTTTTGTAATTTACAGACGCAGTGAACAAGAACTCCCCGCAAGAGCCGAGGAGGTTGAACACGCAAAAGAGGAGGGAATTGAATTTTTGTTTTTAACAAACCCAACTCAAATTGTTGGATATAAAAATGAAAATGATTCCAAAGATTTAAAAAATGGATTTGTTAAAGCCATTAAGTGTGTCAAAATGGAACTAACCGAACCAGATGAAAGTGGAAGACGAAAACCAATTCCCGTAAAGGACAGCGAATTTGAACTTGATGTGGACACTGTTGTTATGGCAATAGGAACTTCTCCTAACCCACTCATTTCTTCAACAACTCAAGGACTTAAAACAAACACTCATGGTGGAATTGTTGTAACTGAAATGGGTGAAACTAGCAAAATTGGAGTTTTTGCTGGGGGAGATGCAGTAACAGGTTCGGCAACGGTGATTTCAGCAATGGGAGCAGGAAAAATTTCCGCAAAAGCGATTGATGATTACATTAAAAACAAATGTAAAAAAAGTTAAATAAAAAAGGAACAATGCAATTTTAATGCAAAGTTCCTTTTTTGTGTTTTGAAAATGCTAAATTAAGTTAATATTTTTTATTTATTTTTAAAAAAAATATGAAAAAATTGAAATAAAATTTTTTTTTAGTAATTTTTTCTTTTTGCTTGACATATATTATTTAGTGTGATATACTTATCATGTATCGCGGGGTAGAGCAGCTCGGTAGCTCGTTGGGCTCATAACCCAAAGGTCGCTGGTTCGAATCCAGCCCCCGCTACCAATCTAATGGACTGTTGGTCCATTTTTTTATTTTAGCGGGGCAGGATTCTGTGATGCTTTTGCATCACTGTGCAAAGGGTTGCACAACCAGCGACGGAAAGGCTTCAGCGTTCGGTTTATATGTGCAAGCACCTCTCTCCCTCACTTGAAGGGCGCAAGGTTTTCATCCAGCCCCCGCTACCAATCTAATGGACTGTTGGTCCATTTTTTTATTTTGTAAAAAACGATCAAAAAATTAACATTTTTTCAAAAAAATGACATCAAATCTTGACAAATCAAAAAAACGTGTGTTAAAATTAAAATATACAAAGGTTGGAAAGGGCTTTTAGGCCTTTTCTGACCTTTTGTATTAAACAGAATGGAAAATATAAAAATTTAAAAAAAACTATTTAAAAACGCAAGGAGATATGATATAATATGGGTGTTTTTGATGATTTAATAAAAGTTGATAATGATGGAAAAATATTTTATAATCGATGGGTTGAATGGGTACATTTTTCTATTCCAAATAGAGGTATTTTGAGAGAATTTTATAGAAATTATCTAGCAATATTTAGGCATTGTTTTGTTTGTACTGCTTTGGATGGATGTTATTTTTTACGGAACAATATGCCACCTTAACCTCTTCACCAACATTGTGATTGTTATAATTTGGATGTTTCATATTCTAATGTTCTTGTAAGTGTTAAAGCCGAATGTTCTATTGAAAAATTTACAAAATATATATTTGCAGATAAAATTCAATCTAAAGGTAAAAATGAAATATTTTATAAATTGGGTTTTTCTTTGGAAGATGCTAATTATTTAAAGATAGAATATTGCAAACAAGCACTTAATGGATATTTAAAAGGTAAATATAAATTAAAAAATTTGGACAGAAGAGGTCAAAGATTGGCAATTCCAATTACATTAAGAGGATTGACTTTTTATTCTGGTTGGATGTTATATCCAGAAGGAAAAATTGTAAATATAACACCATATGGAGGTAGAATAGAATGAACAAATTTGATTTAGTAACATTAAAAAATGAAAAGATGTACAAAAAAACTAATTTAATTGAAAACACGCTTGGAATTGTTGTTGACAGCAAACAAGACAAAGTAAAAGTTTTGTTTTTTAATCCCAAAAATTTGGGCGACTTTATTATTACAGAAGTTTTTGAGCAAGATTTGATAAAACACAAAGAAGAAATTTCAAAAGGAACTAAAATTGACATAGAAGACAAATTGGAAGATATAATAAAACAAGCCAAAACATCTTTTGACATTCCAAAAATAAAACTTTATGATAAAGTGAAACTTTTGGTTGAAGACAAAAAATATGCAAAATTTGGCATTCACAAAAATGAAATTGGTATTGTTGTTGATGATAATGCTGTGCAGAATTATGTTGAAGTTGATTTTGAAAATTTTGATGACTCAATATCTGTTGACATGAATGATTTAGAAATTATAAAATAATGGTTCAATTGTAAATTGGAAAGAGTTATTAAAAAATGACTCTTTTATTTTTTATTATTTTTTGAATATCGTTCTTTTTTAAATTTCGCCTTGTTTTGTCCTGTTTTGCCTCATTTTGCCCTCGACATTAAATTTCAATTTCCTTTGGCTCGTCATAAAAGCAAACAAGAATCACACTAAAATCAACATTCAACGCTTTTGCAAGTCTAAAAGTTGTGTCTAGGCTTGGTTTGTTCTTTCCTGAACACCACTTGCTTATGGCTTGCTGGGTTAATCCTATTTTTTGGCAAGTTCTGTTTGTGTTAAAATTTTTGATTTTCTTAAAGTTTTTAAGTTCATTTTTTCTCCTTTTAATTTTCAAAAAATATTGATTTTTTTTATTTTTGTGGTATAATATAAGCGAATTGATTTTCAATTCTAGGTTTTTACCTTGCGGATTAAATTTTAATCCTATAGCAGGCTTGTGGTCTTTGACGCATAAGCATTTGAGGCGTGTGGATGCCTCTTTTTTTACTTTTTAAATTGAAAATAAAGGAACAACAGCAAGTTCATTATTTTTGCTTGTATCAACAACCAAACATCTTCATTTTTTGTTGAGGATGTTTTTTGTTTTCCTTAAAAAATTTTTAAAAGTTTGTGCAAATTGTCCAAAAATAATTGCCAAAAATTTATGCAAACTGCACAATGTTTATCATCAAAAGTTTGTGCAAACTGCACAATATTTAGACTAAAAATTATGCAAACTGCACAAAGTTTATTGCCCGAATTTTGTGCAAATTATACAATGTTTATTGCATAATTTTGTGCAAACTGCACAAAGTTTATCGTTAAAATTTGTAAAATATAGGTTTTTAACCTCAAAAAGCGAGTGTTAAAATTACATAGTAGGAAGGAGGATGATTTTATGAACAAGGTTTATTTGTCTAAAAACACATTTTTTAAACTTTTACAGTAACTTTAACTGGAAAAATTTCTAGCACATAACTACCAATGTAACTACCAAAAACAATTCGTTTACAACTCAAAAAATATATGTCATAATATAGGCGTAATTGCAATTTACGATTAAAAAATAAAAAAGGAAATAAAAAAATGAAAACAGAAATTAAAATTAAAAATGAAGAACAAATACGCAAAAATGTTTCAAATGCGTTAAAAGAATTAAGAAAAAAAGAAAACTTAACACAAGTCGACCTTGCTGATGATTGGGGCTATGACACAAAGTCAATTTCAAATTGGGAACAATGTTTGGGGCTTCCACCACTTAAAATTTTAGTTGAACTTTCAATCAGATTAAACAGAAGCCTTAATGATATTTTGTGTGTTAATGTCAATGAAAATCCAAAAGGAGTTTTTGGTGATTGCCTAACTTATTTAATCAATATTACAAATGAAGAGAACATAAGTTTGGAAACTTCTGATTTAAAAGATAAAATAATTAACCATTTGTCTGAA
>CAVEAP010000029.1:2259-8729 GCA_963613725.1 Mediterraneibacter torques | reverse complement strand
ATTTCATAAAAATAAAAACACACAAAAACATGGGGCTTCGGGCATACCAAAAAATTATTGGACAAGCAGGCATATCAATTTTGGTGGCGGTGTTTGTTTACAAAAACAGTTTGCTTTCAGGAACAATTTTTTTGCCGTGGGGGTTTGAAAGCATTGACATTGGCTTTTGGATAATTCCGCTTGTGATAGTAACATTTTTGGCGGTAACAAACAGTGCAAACTTAACTGATGGTCTTGATGGTCTTGCTGGTTCGGTTAGTTTTGTTTGTCTTCTTTCTTTGTTTGGAGTTTGCCTTTTGTGTGCAAATCATTTTGAGGAAATGGGACAAGCCCAAAATTGGATTTTTCAAATGCAAAATTTGGGGCTTTTGTCGGTTTGTTGTGCTGGTGGTGTTTTGGCATTTTTGTGCTTTAACTTTTTCCCCGCAAAAATTTTTATGGGCGACACAGGTTCTCTTGCGCTCGGTGCAATAATTTGTTGTGTGGCAACTTTGTGTGGCCAAGAGTTTTTGCTTTTTTTGATTTGCATTGTTTTTGTTTTAAGTGCTTTGAGTGTGATTGTTCAAGTGGCTGTTTTCAAAATCAAAAAAAGACGTGTTTTTTTGATGGCACCACTTCATCATCATTTTGAAAAAAAGGGTGTGCATGAAACCAAAATTGTTGCCATATACATAGTTGTAACTTTGGTGTCAAGCATGATTGCAATTTTGCTTTGCTTGATTTGAAAAGGAGGCTTGTGTTGAAAAATTTTTTGGTGATGGGGCTTGCCTCAAGTGGGGTGAGTGCGTGCAATTTGCTTTTAACAAAAAATGCTAATGTTTTTGCTTTTGACAAAAACAAAAAACTTTTTGATGAACTTTTAAATGCAAAAATTTTGGACAAAAAAGTGCAAAAAATTGAAAAATTAAGTGCAAAAACCTTAAATTTCATAAATTATGTGATAATTAGCCCAGGAATTCCTTGCGAGAAAATAAAAAAACTTTTGCCAAAATCTGCTCAAATTTTAAGTGAAATTGAACTTGCTTTTTTGTTCTGCCAAAATCCTGTGCTTTCAGTAACTGGCACAAATGGAAAAACCACAACAGTAAATTTGCTTTCAAAAATGCTTTTTCAAGACGGTAAAAACAATTTTTTGGTTGGGAATGTTGGAACGCCTTTTTCTGAAAAAGTTTTGCTTGCAAAAAAGGGTGATTCTTTTGTTTGTGAGGCAAGCAGTTTTCAATTGGAAAATATTCAAAAATTCAAACCACACATTGGCGCTTTTTTGAACATTGCAAACGACCATCTTGACCGCTACAAAAATTTTGAAAGTTACTTTTTGGCAAAACAAAAAATGTTTCAAAACATGACAAACAAAGATTTTGCGGTGCTTAATTTTGACGATGAAAAAATCAAAGAATTCGCAAAAAAAGTTAGGGCAAAAATTTTTTGGTTTTCATTTTTTCCGCTTCCAAAAAATTTGGAAGGAGCATTTTTTGATGGCAAACAAATTGTGTTAAAACTAAATGGCAAAACAAGTTTTTTGGGCCTTAATAAAACAAAACTTTTTGGAAAGCACAATCTTTCAAACATTATGTGTGCAAGTCTTATGGCAAAACTTTTTGGAGCGAAACTTTTGTCAATTCAAAATGCCATCAACAATTTTGCTCCACTAAATCACCGACTTGAATTTGTTGGGGAAAAGCAAGGCACAAAATTTTTTGATGATTCCAAAGCAACAAACATTCATTCCACACTTTCAGCCCTTGATTCTTTTGATGAAAAAATTTTGCTTTTTTTGGGTGGTAGCGACAAAAAGGAAAACTTTTTTGATTTGTTTGAAAATCTTCCAAAAAATGTAAGTCAAATCATAACTTTTGGAAAAATGGGTAAAAAAATACAAAAAATTGCAAAAAAATCATGTTTTTTTGATGTTTTTTTTGCAAAAACATTTTTTAAAGCCTTTCATTTGATGAAAACAATCAAAAAAGATGAAAAGGTGGTTTTGTTTTCTCCTGCATGTGCAAGTTTTGATGAATTTAAAAATTTTGAAGAGCGTGGAGATTGTTTTAAATGCTTGGTAAAGGATTTTTTAAATGACACTAATTTTTAAAGGTCGGCACAGCCTTAATTGGTGGCTGATTGTTCCAACCGTCATTTTGGTGGTGTTGGGCTGTGTGATGGTTTTTTCGGCATCAAGTTATTCCGCTTTAAAAAATTATGGCTCTAGCACATTTTTTTTGACAAAGCAAATTGTGGGTGCCGTGCTGGGTTTTTTGTGTTTAACATTTTTTTATTTTGTTGATTTTAACATTTTAAAAAAAATTAGGTTTGTTGCACTGGGGGTTGGGCTTTTAACTTTGGCAATCGTTTTTGTTCCCGGTGTTGGAATTGAAAGTTATGGCGCAAAACGCTGGATTGGGTTTGGTGCGTTCAGTTTTCAGGCAAGTGAAATTGCAAAATTTTGTTTTATTGTTTTTTGTTCGGGGCATATGGCAAAGCATGCCGAAAACATGAACAAATTCAAAAATTCGTTGCCAATTTTGCTTGCAGGATTTTTGATGTGCTTTTTGATTATGCTTGAACCAAACATGTCCATTACAATTTGCGTGGGTGTGTGCATGATAATCATGCTTTTGGTGGGCGGAATAAAAATTAAGCATTTGATGTTTTTGGGCATTCCAATCATTTTGGCAATTCCAGTTTTGATTTTAATGGAACCTTATCGCATAAGCAGAATTATGGCATATCTTGATCCATGGTCAAGCCCACAAGGAGAGGGCTATCAACTTATTCAATCACTTTATTCTTTGGGCTCGGGTGGTCTTTTTGGATGTGGACTTTTTAATTCACGAGCAAAATATTCTTTTTTGCCCTTTTCCGAAAGTGATTTTATTTTTTCCATAGTTGGTGAAGAACTTGGGTTTGTGGGGGCTGTGTGTGTTTTGGCACTTTTTTGCGTTTTGATTGTGGCGGGTTTTTTGGTGGCATCAAGGTCAAAAAATCGTTTTGGCTGTTTTTTGGCAACAGGAATCTCTTCTCTTGTTGCAATTCAAGTGATTTTGAATGTTGCGGTGGTTACAGGGCTTGTTCCTCCAACAGGACTTCCGCTCCCGCTGATGAGTGCAGGTTCAACAAGTTTGGTGATGTTTTTGTCGGCAATTGGAATTTTGCTTAACATTCACAGGCAGTCCAAACAAAAAGTTTTTGCTTAAACAAAAAAGGCATACGAATTTTGTGTGTGCTTTTTTGTTTTTTGGGGGAGTAAAATTTTGATATTTTGCTCAAAAAACTTGATAAAACACAAATATTTATGTTATAATAAGGTGATTTTTATTTTAGGAGCAAAAAAAATGTATGATTTTAAAAACATAGAAAAAAAGTGGAAAGACTTTTGGATACAAAACAAAACTTTTAAAACTGATGTTTATGACTTTTCAAAACCAAAATTTTATGTTTTGGATATGTTTCCATATCCATCAGGGCAAGGACTTCACACTGGGCATATAGAGGGTTACACCGCAACCGACGCTGTGGCAAGAATGAAAAGAATGCAAGGCTTTAATGTTTTGCACCCAATTGGCTTTGACGCTTTTGGGCTTCAGGCAGAGCATTATGCTGTGAAAACTGGGAATCACCCAGGGCAATTTACCTACAAAAACATTCACAACTTTGAAGGGCAACTTAAATGTGCTGGACTAAGTTATGATTGGGACAGAGAGGTTGTTACTTGTGACCCAAAATATTATCACTTTACTCAATGGATTTTTGAAAAACTTTTTCAAAAAGGACTTGCTGAATACAAAGATATGCCAGTGAATTGGTGTGAGGAACTTGGCACAGTGCTTTCTAATGATGAAATTATTGACGGAAAATCGGAGCGTGGAGGCTATCCTGTTGTTCGCAAAAACATGAAACAATGGTCACTTAAAATAACAAATTATGCCGAAAAACTTTTGGAAGGACACAAGGAACTTGACTGGCCAGAATCAACAATCACAACTCAAAAAAATTGGATTGGAAAAAGTGAGGGTGCCGAAATTGAATTTAAAATAAAAGATTCCACTCAAACCTTCAAAGTTTTCACAACCCGTGCCGACACACTTTTTGGGGCAACTTATTGCGTGCTTGCACCAGAAAACAAACTTGTGGACAGCATCACAACAAGCCAGCAAATGCAAGCGGTAAAAGACTACAAGCAATTTTGTGCAAGCAAGTCGGAACTTGAACGCACACAACTTTCAAAAGAAAAAACAGGAGTGTTTACGGGGGCTTTTGCAATCAACCCTGCAAACAATGAGGAAATTCCAATTTACATTTCCGATTATGTTTTGGCAAATTATGGTTTTGGGGCGGTTATGGCAGTTCCAGCACATGATGAGCGTGATTTTGAATTTGCAAAAGCGTTGAATCTTCCAATCAAACAAGTTGTTGAGGGCGACATAACCTCAGAGGCTTTTGTTGGCAATGGCAAGCACATCAATTCTGAATTTTTGAATGGGCTTGAAAATGCCGAGGCAAAGCAAAAAATGTGTGAATGGCTTGAAGAAAGGGGCATTGGCAAAAAAACAGTTAACTACAAACTTCGTGACTGGATTTTTGGCAGACAAAGATATTGGGGAGAGCCAATTCCTGTGATTCACATGCAAGATGGCACAACAAGGCTTGTTCCCGAAAATGAACTTCCGCTTGTTCTTCCCGAACTTGATGACTACAAGCCTTGTGGTGGAAATTCGCCACTTGAAAGGCTTTCTGATTGGGTGAATGTTGAAATTGATGGTCAAAAAGGGAAACGAGAAACCACAACAATGCCAAGTTTAACTGCTTCAAGTTGGTATTTTTTGCGTTACCTTGACCCAGACAACGAAAAAGAAATTGCCGACAAAAAACTTTTGGACCATTGGCTTCCTGTGGACCTTTATGTTGGTGGACCAGAACACGCTGTTGGGCATTTGCTATATTCACGATTTTTTAATCGATTTTTGTATGATGAGGGTTATCTTTCAAACAAAGAACCTTTCAAAAAACTTGTGCATCAAGGAATGATTTTGGGGCCAAATGGCGAAAAAATGAGCAAATCAAAAGGCAATGTAATCAACCCAGATGATGTTATTGCCTCTCATGGCAGTGATGCTTTAAGGCTTTATGAGATGTTTATGGGACCAATAAATGAAAGCAAACCTTGGAACACAACAGGCATTGAGGGAGTTAAAAGATTTTTGGAAAAAGTTTGGAAACTTTTGATTGAAGACGGCAAAGTTAAAGATGAAGAAAACAAAAATCTTGAAAAAATTTATCATCAAACAGTAAAAAAAGTAACCCTAGACTATGAAGCACTTGCGTTTAACACTGCAATCAGCCAAATGATGATTTTTGTGAACATGGCACAAACTCAAAATGTTGTTCCTTTGGAATATGCCGAAGGATTTGTTAAACTTCTAAGTCCACTTGCCCCTTGCATTGCCGAAGAAATTTGGCAACAATTTGGGCATGGCAACACAATTGCCTATGAATCTTGGCCAACTTTTGAGGAAGAAAAAACAAAAGAACAGTTTTATGACATGGTTGTTCAAATCAATGGAAAACTAAAAGACAAGGCAAAGGTTCAAATTGATGCAAATGAAGAAGAAATGCAAAAAATTGCACTTTCACTTCCAAAAATCAAAGAAAGTGTTGAAGGAAAGCAAGTTCAAAAAGTCATTGCAATCAAAAACAGACTTGTGAACATTGTGGTAAAATAAAAACAAAAAGGAAAGGAAAAAATTGCAAAACAAATTTGATTTAAAAATGGAAAATTTGTCACACAGCATAATGCTGATAAGTCAAGATAATCAAGCACTTTTTGACTTTTCTTTTTTTGTGGCAAAAAAACTTTTGTGCAAAACTCAAAATGCGTGTGGGGGTTGCAGTGAATGTAAAAAAATTGAACACAACAATCACGCTGATGTGCTGATTTTCCCAAAAGAAAAAGAAGTTATTTCGGTTGAAGAAATGGTTTCATTAACGCAAAACTCAATTGTTCTTCCGTTTGAGGCTGACAAAAAAATTTATATTCTAAACAATTTTAGTCAAACCAGCGGGCTTGTTCAAAACAAACTTTTAAAAACTTTGGAAGAACCGCCAAAACATGTGTTTTTTGTTTTGAATGTGGCAAATGAAACAAAAGTTTTGCCAACCATAAGGTCACGATGCCAAAAAATTTATTTGCCAAAATATGACGATTTAGAAATTTGGAACAGCCTGAAAGATTTTGATTTAACCGATGTTCAAAAACAAAATATTGTAACTTATTGTGATGGAATGAAATCAAAAGCACTTCAGTTTGCGGGGGACTTGAATTTTGAAAACACCCTGAATTTGACCTTTGACATTTGGAAAAATCTGCGAAATTCTACGCAAATTTTAAAATATTCAAGCAAATTTTACTCAAACAAACAACTTTTTGAAAATTTTTTGTTTTTGTATAACATTATGCTTGGTCAAGTTTTGCA
>CAVEAP010000029.1:1026-2249 GCA_963613725.1 Mediterraneibacter torques | reverse complement strand
TGATGATGCTTTTAAAAAAGTTCAAGATGCAATTGAGAAATTTGGTTTAAAAATGAAACTTGTTGATGTGCAATTTTCTTTTGACCAAACCAAACTTTTTGTAACCTACAGTGCCGAAGCCCGTGTGGACTTTCGGGAACTTGTGAAAAACCTTGCAAACATTTTTAGAACAAGGGTGGAACTTCGGCAAATAAGTTTTCGAGAGGAAGCCAAAATGCTTGGGGGGTGCGGAGTTTGCGGAAAACCTTTTTGTTGTGGAACATTTTTGTCTAACACTCCACAAACAACAATCAAAATGGCAAAGACCCAAGGGCTTGCATTGAACCCAAACAAGGTTAATGGTGCGTGCGGAAAACTTTTGTGCTGTATTGCTTTTGAACATCCAGAATATGAAAAAGTGCTAGAAAAACTTCCACCGCTTGGAAGCATGGTGAAAACTGCTTATGGTGAGGGTGAAGTTGTTTTTCAAGATTTGTTAAAGGAAAAAGTTAGTGTAAAAGTTTTTGATAGCAAGCAAAACTATGAAATCTATGACCTTTCGCTTGATGAATTAAAGGAAAATTAAAATGGAACAAGGAACGCTTTTTTTGGTGGGAACGCCAATTGGAAATCTTAAGGACATAACTTTTAGGGCTGTTGAAATTTTGAAACAGGTTGATTTTGTTGCTTGCGAGGACACTCGTCACTCAATGGTTCTTTTGGATTTTTATGAAATAAAAAAACCACTTTTTTCAATTCACAAATTCAATGAAAAAAAAGAATGTCAAAAAGTGGAAAATTTGCTTTGCGAGGGCAAATCGGTTGCCTACATTTCTGACGCAGGAATGCCAATTTTAAATGATCCGGGCTTTGTTCTTTTGAATCACATTTTGTCAAAAGGGCTTAAGGTTGAGGTCATTCCGGGGGCAACGGCACTTACAACCGCACTTGTTGGTGGTGGACTTTTTGAAAACAAGTTTTCATTTTTGGGGTTTTTGCCCGAAAAAAATTTGGACAAGCAAAAACTTTTAGAGCCTTTTAAAAATCTTGATTCAACACTTTGTTTTTATTCCAGTTCACACAACATTTGTGATGATCTAAAATTTTTGGAAAAAGAACTTGGGATGCGAAAAGTTGTTGTGGCAAATGAACTTACAAAAAAGTTTGAAAAGTATTTTAGGGGAAATTTGGGCGAAGTTCAAATTGAATCGCCAAAGGGCGAATTTGTTGTTATCGTTGAGGGG
>CAVEAP010000029.1:0-1016 GCA_963613725.1 Mediterraneibacter torques | reverse complement strand
TGGTTGAGGGGACAAAACCCACCAGCCCTCTTAATGATTTAACACTAGACCAGCATTTTGAGTTTTATGTAAGTCAAGGTCAAAGCAAAATGGAGGCCATAAAAAATGTGGCAAAAGACCGCAAACTAAAAAAAGATGAAGTTTACAAACATTTTGTAAATTAAAAAATATTACTTAAACGGCAAAATTTTTGAAATTAGCAAAACAAAAAACAAACACAACAACAAATTAAGCCTAGGCCAAAAATTGTGATGTTTGTGTTTGAATGATTTGTGAAATAAAAAGAGGAAACAATGAAAATTTTAATTTTATCAATAACTTGTGGTGATGGGCATAATGCGATTGCAAGGGCGTTAAAAAAAGAGTTTGACAACACAAATCAAGTTGAAATTTTTGACATTTTCAGTCAAAATTCACGCCTTTCAAAAAGAGAACACAATGCCTATATGTGGTGTTTGAAATACATTCCAAAAACATATGACTTTTTTTGGAACAAACTTAGAACCAAAAATCCAAAAAACAGATATTCACTTATAAACACCTCATATATAAAAAAAATTTATGATTTTAACCTAGAAAAAATAAAAAGTTTTCAGCCAGATGCTGTTGTTTGCACCCACAACTATGCAAGCAATTTGATGTGTGTTATGAAAATGAACAATGATTACAGAGGAAAAATCTACAGCGTGTTGTTTGACTATGTTGTATGTCCATTTTGGGAAACAAGTGTGTTTTGCGATGCAATTTTCACGCCAGATGAATGCACTCATGCTCAACTTGTTGAAAGGGGATTTAAGGCAAGCCAACTTGTGCCTTTGGGGTTTCCCGTTGCAAAAAATTTTGAAATTAACTTAAACAAAGAAGAAGAGCGAAAAAAGTTTGGATTCAAAGATGATGATTTTGTTGTGATGTCTATGGGGGGGGGATTCAGCCAAGGCAATTCGTTGGGACTTTGTAAGGCATTAAAAGATTTAACAAAAGTGGGCGATAAAAACATCAAAATCAAAATTTTGTGC
>CAVEAP010000028.1:6941-8776 GCA_963613725.1 Mediterraneibacter torques | reverse complement strand
TGGTGTTTGAATGGACAATCACCCCTAAAAAAATCACCGACGACAACACATCAACAACCACTGAGGAGTGATTTTAACCCCCACTAAACAACATTTCTAACTTTTTTACCTGTGCGGATTTGGAAACAGTCCAAGGGCGTTCCGCCCTAGATACACTCGACTTCGCTAACACTCCGCTTCGGTATGACAAGAGTTATTGTTCTCACATTAACTAGGGTGTCATCCTGAACCTATCTTTCGCCCTATCTTTGAAGGATCTCGTTAACCACTCCATTTGAGGTAAAAAAACAATCGACATACCAAGCCTTGCTAAACAACATTTTACTTTTTCCTTATATAAGAAAGCAGGCGAGAGGTATAACCCTTATATCATACCGAGCGGAGCATTAGCGAAGTTGAGCGTATCTGGACACATTGTGTCCTCGACAACCGCAAGTTTGGGAGAACATTCCCCCACACTTTTGTTTGTCGAATAATTATTCTCACGAATTGATAGTCCGTAACGAGATTCTTCGTAAGCAAGGCAAGGGGCAAGACTCAGAATGACAATGGGTTTACAACCTAAACTGCGAAAGAATCGCAACTCCTCGTGCCCATCAATTTTTTAATTTGCTCCCTCAAATTTTTTGTTGCTGGGCACGACAAAAAAGAACACTGAAATTCAGTGTTCTTTTGTTTTTTAAAAATATATTATTTTTTATAAAAAATCAAAAAAAAAATTAAAAATATGCAAATTTTTTCAAAATAAGTTTGACATTTTCAATTTTTAATGGTATCATAAAAACAATGGATAAATTTGATAAAAAAATAATAACTTTTTACACTTTTTTTTGGGTTGTTGTAATTTTGATTGTGGGTTCTATTGCTGTTTGTGTTTGTGATATTGAATTGAATACAAAAAACAAAGATATAACTTCCACACCTTACTATAGTTCAAAAATCAAGGAATTTGAGACTCAAAACAAAACATTAACAAATGTTGATGTGTGTTTTTTAGGTGATAGCCTTATTGAAGAATATAAGGTTGAAAATTATTATGAAAATTTAAATGTGGTAAATCGTGGAATTAAAGGGGACACTACTTTGAGTTTAAAAAACAGACTTAATGTGTCCGCAGTGCAAATTAAACCAAAAGTTATTGTGATGCTGATTGGTCGTAACAATTTGGACACCATGTCCGACAATTATGACATGCTTTTAAGGTTTCTTAAATCAGAGGTGCCACAATCAAAAGTTGTTGTGCTATCTCTTATTCCAAACTCTGGTGAATATTCAACAAACAATGAAAAAATTTTGGAAAATAATGAAAAAATCAAAAAATTAAAAAAAGATTTTTCATTTGAATATGTTGATGTCTACACACCACTTCTTGATGAAACTTCAAAACTTAATTCAGCTTTTACGACTGATGGAAAAAGTTTGAACACAAGTGGATATGAGACTTTAACAAACATTGTTAGGCCCGTTGTGTTAGATGTTTTAAAAAAGTAACAACAGTTTTGTTGCTACTTTTTTGTTATGTAAAAAATGATGTGTTAAAAAGTCCACCATTTTGAGCGTTTAAAAACGCATTTTGGCAACCCCGATTTTGTCTTGTCGTGGAAAAAGCAAGAGAAACAAGGGCGATTAAAAGTGTGATAATAATCACGGTGTTATTTGCCAAATTAACTCCCGTTCCGGCAGACCACAAAGCAATCAAAAGCGACAAAACAAGTGCTTCAGTAACTGTCATAAAAACCTCCAAACATTAGCAATGTTTAAAATTAGTTATGATTTTTTTTTGAAAAGTGTGAAAACTTAAGCCAATTTGCATATATTTTTATATGAAAACTGAA
>CAVEAP010000028.1:0-6929 GCA_963613725.1 Mediterraneibacter torques | reverse complement strand
GGCCCTGCAAAATTTTTTGTGGAAATAAAAAATTTAAATGAACTTAAAATTATAAGAAAATTAGGAAAAAAAACAAAAAAAAAGATCTTTGTTTTGGGTGGTGGTTCTAATGTTTTGGCAAAAGATGAGGGCTTTTCTGGAATAATTATTTCAACAAAGTGTTTAAATAAGGTAAAATTTACAAAATCAACAGTTTTTGCAGGGGCTGGAGTAAATCTTGGCAAACTTGTTTTAGCGTGCAAAAACAAGCGATTTTCTGGACTTGAATGGGCAATTGGGATTCCTGGCACTGTTGGGGGTGCTGTTTTTATGAATGCGGGAGCGTTTGGTGGCGAAATTTCAAATAATTTAAAAAGAGTAACTTTTTTTGATGGGAAAAGATTAAGAAAACTAAATCCAGAAAAATTAAACTTTGCTTACAGACAATCAGCGTTTCAAAACAATCCAAGTCATGTGATTTTGGGTGCAGAATTTAATTTACAAATTGAGCCAATTAGCAAAATTCAAAAAAGTCTTTTGTTTTTTTCCACAAAGCGAAAACAAGCTCAAAATGTGGGATTTCCAAGTGCTGGAAGTGTTTTTAAAAAAACAAAAATTGCCCCTGCGTCGCAACTTATTGAGATGGCAGGACTTAAAGGAAAAATGGTGAAAGGAGCGATGATTTCACCAGTTCATGCTGGGTTTATTGTAAATTTTTGCAATGCAACTTGCAAAGATGTTGAAAATTTGGTTGATTTTATTTCAATTTCGGTATATAATAAGTTTAGTGAAAAATTAGAACTTGAAATAAAAGTCCTAGGAGATTAAAAACAAAAGCAAAAGGAGAACAAAATGTCTTTTTCATCAGATGCAAAAAATGAGGTTTTAAAAACAGACATTCCACAAGCAAGAGAATGTGCTGTGGCGGAACTTTCTGGGCTTTTAAAAACTTGTGGACAACTTGGAATTGAAAACCGAAATTATACAATTGAACTTATAACAGAACTTTCAGATATGTTTGCACGTGTTAATGCACTTTCCAAAATAGTTTATGAAAATTTTGATGGGCTTGGCTTGATTAGGGAAGAAAAACAAAATGCAAGTCCAAAATATCACATTAATTTTTCTCCACAAACAACTGAAAAACTTTTAATTGATTGCTTTATTTTACGCACTAATGGGGAGCTTTTTGGGGGAGTTGCTAAAGCACTTGTAGCAACTGAAGATTGCAAAAAAAGTTTCATAAAAGGTGTTTTTTTGGGGTGTGCTAGTGCTAACATTGTAATCAAAGACATGAATGACCTAAAAAAGCACACAGGTGGTTATCATCTTGAATTTGTTTTTTCATCTTCTGGACTTGCAGGAGATTTTGCCCATATTTTGTCTGAATTTGGAATTTTGGCAAAGGTGATGAATCGCAAAAAAATATGGGTAACCTACATAAAAGAAGCCGAACTTGTTTCAGACATTTTGGCTCTTGTGGGTGCAAACAATGCTGTTATGGTGCTTCAAAATGAATTTGCTGTGCGAGAGGTTCGTAACAACCTTAACAGACAATTAAATTGTCTTAACTCAAATATAGAAAAAATGGTTGAGGCTTCATTAAAACAAATCGAGGCAATTGAATACATAAGTGAACACATGGGGCTTGAAAATTTGCCTCAAACTCTTTATGAGCTTTGCCTTTTAAGACTTGCAAATCCAGAGGAAAATTATGAAAATCTTTCAAAACTTATGACAACCCCTCTCACTAAAAGTGGGGTTAATCACAGGTTAAGAAAAATTTTGCAAATTGCTGAAAAATTAAAATTACAGGAGACAAAAAATGAGCAATAAATTCGTTCATCTTCATGTACACACTGAATACAGTCTTTTAGATGGTGCTTCACGAATTGAACCTCTTGTTGCTGAATTAAAAAAGCAACAAGCGCCTGCGTGTGCAATCACTGACCATGGAAACATGTATGGAACAGTAAAATTTTATGAAGCTTGTAAAAAAGCTGGAATCAAGCCAATTATTGGAACAGAATTTTATGTGGCAAAAAATCATTTGGACAAATCAGGAAAATTTGATTATGCACATATAACTATTTTGGCAAAAAATGCAACAGGTTACAAAAATCTTTGTAAACTTAATTCTGTAGCATGGATTGATGGATATTATTACAAGCCACGCATTGATTATGACCTTTTAGAAAAATATTCCGAAGGTCTTATTTGCCTTTCGGGATGCCTTAGAGGAGATGTTCAGCAAAATCTTTTAAACGGTTTTGTTGATGAAGCGGAAAAAATTGCATTACGTCTTAAAAATATGTTTGCTCCAGGTGATTTTTACATTGAAGTTATGGATCATGGTCTTCCTGAACAACGGCAAATTTTGCCCCTTCAATTTGAACTTGCAAAAAAAATTGGTGTAAAAACTGTTGCTACAAATGACATCCATTACATTAGCAAAGAAGATGCAAAAGTTCAAGATATTATGATGTGCATTTCTATGCAAAAAACTTTTGATGATCCAGACCGAATGAGGATGCAATGTGATGAATTTTATTTGAAAACTGAAAATGAAATGAGGCAAATTTTTGCATCTCACCCCGAGGCTGTTGACAACACTTTGGAGGTTTCCGAAAAATGTGACTTTGACTTTGATTTTAAAAGTTATTGGTATCCAAAGTTTTTTGCTCCAGATGGAATGACAAATGAGGAATATTTGCGAAAAATCACGCTTGAGGGGCTTAAAAAAAAATATGGTGAACTTTCAAAGCGTGTTTTAGACCGTATGGAATATGAAATGGATACAATACGAAAAAGTGGCTTTTTGGATTACTATCTTGTTGTTTGGGATTTTATTAATTATGCCCGAAAAATTGGTGTTCCAGTTGGTCCTGGCAGAGGGAGTGGTGCTGCAAGCATTGTTGCTTATGCGATTGGAATAACTTTAATTGACCCACTAAAATATGACCTTTGGTTTGAACGTTTTCTAAATCCAGAGCGTATTTCTCCACCCGATTTTGACATTGATTTTTGCCCTAAACGCCGAAGCGAAGTTATTGATTATGTTGTAGAAAAATATGGAGAACCAAATGTAAGCCAAATCATAACTTTTGGAACGATGCAAGCAAAAGCGGCAATTAAAGATGTGGGAAGAGTTTTAAAAATGCCTTTTTCAGAGGTGAACAAAATAACAAAACTTTTTCCACCATTTGTAAAAATGCCCAAAGCACCAGCAATTCCAAAATTATTTGGGGTGGGTTTAGATGCAAATGATGATCGAAGTTATATTGTTCCTGAACTTCATGAAATATATGAAAATGATATCCAAACAAAAAACATTATTGATATGGCAATAAAACTTGAAGGAATGCCTCGTAACACAAGCATTCATGCAGCGGGTGTTATTATTTGTTGTGATCCAATCTCTGATCATGTTCCGATGGCAAAAAATGGAGATATGGTAACAACACAATATGACAAAAGTGAAAGTGAGCATTTGGGGTTGCTTAAAATGGATTTTTTGGGCTTAATCACTTTAACCGATGTTGACCTCATGTGCCAAATGATAAAAAAAAATTATGGCAGAGACATTGACCTTTATGCTATTGACTATGATGATCCAGAAATTTACAAACTTATAGGCTCAGGTGATAATGATGGTGTGTTTCAAATTGAAAGTCCAGGGATGAGTAATATTGTAAAAGAAATGAAACCGGTCAATCTTGAAGAAATCACAGTTGTCCTTGCCATGTATCGTCCGGGTCCTATGGATGAAATCCCAACTTACATAAAAAATCGTAAAGATCCCGAAAACATTAAATATCCTGATGCTCGAATGAAGCAGGTTTTAGATGTAACATTTGGTGTTATGGTTTATCAAGAACAAGTTATGCAAATGTGTCAAGTTATTGCTGGCTACACAATGGGGCAAGCTGATGGTGTAAGAAAAATTATGGGAAAGAAAATGAAAGACAAACTTCCTATTGAAAAAGAAAAATTCATCAATGGCTGGGTTGATCCTGAAGGTAAAAAATCTATTGATGGAGCTATAAAACGAGGAATGAAGCGAGAAGATGCTGAGCATCTTTGGGCTCAGATGGAAAAATTTGGTTCTTATGCGTTTAACAAAGCTCATGCTGCGGCATATGCTCATGTAACTTACCAAACTGCATTTATGAAAAAATATTATATAAAAGAATTTTATGCATCTATCATAAACAACCGCATTAACAAAATTGATGAAGTAAAAAAATATGTTCAGTTTGCAAGGCAACACAATATTGATGTTTTGTCCCCAGACATAAACAAATCCGAAGCTTATTTTTCAGTTGAGGGAGACAACATTCGTTTTGGGCTAGGCGGTCTTAAAAATGTTGGGGTTGGATTGGTTGAGGAAATTGTCGCAGAACGAGCAAAAAATGGGGCTTTCAAAGATCTTAACAACTTTTTGTCCAGAATGGGAAGTTCGGCACATAACAAAAGATTTTTAGAATCTATGATTTGGAGTGGGGCATTTGATTGTTTTGGGATAAAGCGTTCTCAACTTCATGCCATTTATGATAAAATTGTAGAGCGTGTGTCAGCTGACAGAAAAATACAAACACAAGGACAGACAAGTTTGTTTGATGATTTGCTTGTTGATGATACAAAATTAAATGATATACAAATTCCAGATATTCCAGAATATACAAATGAACAAAAATTACAACTTGAAAAAACTGTTTTAGGAGTGTGCATTTCAGGGCATCCGCTTGATCCATATCGTGATGAACTTGCAAAATTTAGTTTTAACAGTTCCATGCTTGAAGGACAAGAAATCTATAATGATTCAGGTGAAGTTGTTGAAACAATTTATCCAGACATCAAGGATCATCAAAAAATTGAAGCAGGAGGAATTGTTACTGCAATAAAAAAAATATCTACCAAAGTTGGGAACAAGGATATGGCAATTGTAACAATTGAAGACCTTTTTGGCCCTTATGATGTTATGTTTTTTAACAAACAATATGAAGCCCACAAAAGCAAGTTAAAAGAAAATATTATTGTAAAAATCAAAGGAGAATTTAGTATAAGAGAAAATGACAATCCAGTTATTCTTTTAAATGAATTAACGGTGTGGAATTCTCAACAAGATGAGGCATCATCTGATACAACTCAAAAAAAATTATACTTAAAATTTAACACACAAAACAATGCTTTTTCAAAACGAATTGAACAAGTGCTAAAACGTTATCCGGGTGCGGTGGAGGTCAAAGCTCGATGCACGGCAACAGGCAAAGCGGTTCTTTTTCCAGAAAAAGTGGATGGTTCAGTGGGATTGATTTCTGAACTTGTGGGTATTTTAGATGAAAATTCAGTAAAATTACTTTAAAAAGGAGAAAAAATAGTGAGAAAATCAAAAAAAATTGGAGTTTTAACCAGTGGTGGAGATTCTCAAGGCATGAATGCTTGTCTTAACACAATTGTTTCCACGGCAGAAAGGCGAGGTGTTCAAGTTGTTGCTTTTTATGGGGGCTATCAAGGACTTTTGGATGATAATTTTAAAGTTTTGACAACAAAAGACATTGAACCATACTTTAATGTTGGTGGAAGTTTTATTAAAACAGGCAGAAGCAAAGATTTTTTGGATGGAAAAAAACGAAAAAAAGTGGTGGACATTTTCAAAAAACACAAACTTGAAGGGCTTATTGTTCTTGGTGGTGATGGCTCAATTCGTGGAGCATATGATTTACAAAAATTGGGGCTAAATGTTGTTGCAATTCCATGCACAATTGACAATGATGCCTATTGCACCGAGCGTGCCATTGGGTTTGACACGGCAGTGAACAATGCCGTTAGCATTATTGACAATGTCAAACAAACAATGCAGTCATGTAATCGTGTTTTGCTTGTCGAAGTTATGGGGCGTGAATGTGGAGATATTGCTCTTTACAGTGGAATCGGCAGTGGAAGTGACATCATAATGGTTCCCGAAAAAAAGCAGACCGAGGAAAAAATCATTCGTGAAGTTCTAAAACAACTTATGGCGGGCAATCAATCACCAACAGTTGTTATTGCGGAACATCAACTCAACATTGAAGAACTTTCTAGCACAATTGAAAAAAAATCGGGCAACGAATGTCGCTTTATTGTGGTGGGCTACATCCAGCGAGGAGGTGCACCAACCACTCAAGATCGTCTTTTGGCAATTCGCATGGGTGTTTCTGCTGTGGATTGTATTTTAAGTGGAAAAGGAGGAAATGTTATTTCTTTAAATAATGACCAAATAAACTTAAAACCATTTTCCACAGCAATAGAGGCGGGCAAGCAATTTAAAGAAGAACTTTGGGAAACTTTTCTTGAATTAAAACGCTTTAAAACAGTTAAGCAAAACTAAAAAATTATATATTGTTTAGAATTTTCAGTAATAGCATAAAAAAAGAGGGCATTTATTAACCCACAAGGTTAATTGAGCAAGTTTGCTCATTCATTACATCTCTCTTAATTATATAAATTAAATAATATATAATGGTGTCCAGTGAACCCAGAGAGCTTTTTTCTGTTGAAATTATTAGACAAAGGATAAAAAATATTATATACTATTCATCAGAATAAAAAATTTTTATCTAATTTTTCCTCCCAAAACTCTATTTTTTAGCCAAAATATCAAAAATTAAAAAATTTACTAAATGTTTGACAAATTAACAAAAATGGGTATTGACAATTTTGCATTTATATGATATACTATACTCAGTAGCTAGTTAGACGGTCGAATTGCACCGCAATTAGGAAAGTCCGAGCACAGTAGGGCAGGGTGCGAGATAACATCTCGTGGAGGCGACTCTAAGGATAGTGCAACAGAAATGAACCGCCACTGGTCAAAATTTTATTGCGTTTTTAGATTTTGAAAATATCAAATCTTACCTCCTATTTTTTCGCGATAAAATTCAATGGTAAGGGTGGAAAGGTGGTGTAAG
>CAVEAP010000027.1:3985-8888 GCA_963613725.1 Mediterraneibacter torques | reverse complement strand
AAAAATGAGCAAGCATTTGAATAAAAATTTAACTGAAAAATTGCATTTTGCAAAAATAACACGTAAAAAAACAAAAAAAACACCAATTTTTGGTGTTTTTTTTTGCATTTTTAAAATATTTTTTAATTTCAGTCTTTGTCTGTGATGATGTCTTTAACTTTCATAAGCCTTGAAGTTGTGCTTCTTTCATTTTCGGAAAGTGTGTTTTCAATATGCAAAATTTTTGCCTCGCAATCTGGAATTAAAACATTTTCGAGAGCATTCACTCTGCGTTTTCCTTTTTCTATTTCTTGGCAAATTAAAAAAACTTTTTTTTCAAGAGAAGCAAGTTCCACGATTTTTGGAAACAGTTCATAAAAGTCTTTCACAGTTTTGTCCATTTGTGAAGTGGAACTTAACGGAGAATAGGGCATGTGGATGTCAGTTATGTTTTCGGTGATTTTTATGTCGGGAACTTGAACCCCTAAAAAATTTTGATTGGAAAAATCAAGTTCAAAAGCATGAGTTGGCATTAAAAAAAGCAAATTTATTTCAGGTTCAGACAAACGGGTTCTTGATGTTTCATATTCCTGAAAAACATATTTTTGCAAATTTTCAACTTCAACTCGTTTTGCTTTTAAGTCTTTGATTAGTCCATAAAAATTGCGAACCAACTCGGAAACTTTTTCTTTTAAAAGTCTGTGCCCTTTTTGGGCAGTTTTTAGTTTTGTTTTAAGTTTTCGCAGTTCCATGCGGGTTGAACTTGTGTTTTGCGACATAACTTAGTCCTCCGCCATAAGTAATTCAAGGTTTTTGTCTTTAATTCGTTTGAGTTCAGATTTTGGGAAAATTTTTAGAAGTTTCCAGCCAAGGTCCAAAGTTTCTTTTATGCTTCTGTTTTCGTGTTCGCCTTGATTTATGAACTTTGTTTCAAAATTTTCTGCAAATTTTGCATAGATTTTGTCCATTTCTGAAATGGCATTTTCACCCAAAATAACCGACAAATCTTTTGCATTTTTTCCTCGTGCATATGCTGAAAAAAGTTGATTTAAAAGGTCGGCATGATAAACCGTTGTTTTGCCCTCACAAATTCCTTTGTCTTTCAATCTTGAAAGTGAAGAAAGCACATCAATTGGCGGATTTATTCCCTTTTTGAAAAGGTCCCGAGCAAGAATAATTTGCCCCTCGGTTATGTAACCCGTAAGGTCTGGAACAGGATGAGTTTTGTCATCATCGGGCATTGTTAAAATTGGAATTTGGGTGATGCTTCCCTTTTTGCCTCTTATTCGCCCTGCTCGTTCATAAAGCCCTGCAAGGTCGGTGTAAAGATAGCCTGGATAACCTCTCCGCCCCGGAATTTCTTTTCGGGCAGAGGAAATTTCACGAAGTGATTCGGCATAGTTTGTCATGTCGGTCATTACCACCAAAACGTGCATATCACATTCAAAAGCCAAATATTCGGCAACAGTAAGTGCAATTTTTGGAGCGGAAATTCGCTCAATGCTTGGATCACTGGCAAGATTTAAAAAGCAAACTGTTCGGCTGATTGCCCCTGTTTTTGTGAAATCTTGAACAAAAAAGTCGGCATCTTCTTGAGTTATACCCATGGCACAAAACACCACAGCAAATTGCTCATTTTGTCCCAAAACTTTTGCTTGTCTTACAATTTGTGCAGACAAATTTGAATGAGGAAGTCCATTTACCGAAAAAATTGGCAATTTTTGCCCTCGAACAATGGTGTTTAAGCCATCAATTGCCGAAATCCCTGTTTGAATGAATTCGCTTGGATATTCTCGTGCAATTGGATTGATTGGACTGCCGTTTGCATCTAAAAATTTTTCTGGAATTATTGGAGCATTTTTGTCAATAACATTCCCCATTCCATCAAAAAATCTTCCTAGCATGTCTTTTGACACGCCAACTTCAAGCCCTTTTCCCAAAAATTGAACCTTGCTGGTGGCTTTTTGAAATTCTTGAGATGGCTCGAAAAGTTGAACTATTGCCTTGTCGTCAGCAACTTCCAAAACTTGACCATGCCGAATGGTTTTGTCCGCCTGCAAAATTTTTACAAGTTCACCATTTTTTGCTCCCAAAACATCTTGCACAATCATTATTGGACCAACAACTTCTTTTATGTTTTTAAAATATTCAATCATATGTCCACCTCTTTTTGAAGTAAAACAGCAAAATCTTCCCTAATGTCCTCGGCAATTTTGTCCAATTTTTCTAACTCATCTTCTGGCACAAATTTCATTTTTGCAAGTTGTTTTTTGCTTCCAATTGCCATAATTTCTTCATAGGAAAATCCATGGTCAACCGCTTTTTGAGCAAGAGTGGCATATTCATAAATTGCCTTTAACATTTTTGCTTGTTTTTGAACTGAAGAAAAAGTGTCAACCTCATCAAAAGCATTTTGGTGCAAAAAATCATCACGAATCGACCCGGCAATTTCAAGGGTTATTTTGTCAGCATTGCTTAAAACATCAAAGCCCACCAAACTAACAACATCTAAAATTTCATTTTCTTGTTGAAGTGTTTTTGTAACAAAGTTTTTTATATGAGAAAAATCAAACATAACATTTTCATTATACCACTTGTCAAGAACGGTGGAATAACCAGAATAACTTGTTAGCCAATCAATTGCGGGAAAATGCCTTTTGTAGGCAAGAGTGGAACTAAGTCCCCAAAACACCTTGACAATCCTTAGGGTTGCTTGAGTTACTGGTTCAGACAAATCTCCACCTTGTGGCGAAACTGCGCCAACTGCTGTAATAGAGCCAAACCTATCTTCACTTCCCAAAAGTTTGACATTTCCTGCCCGTTCATAAAAACTTGCAAGTCTGTTTGAAAGATAGGCTGGATAACCTTCTTCGCCCGGCATTTCTTCAAGCCTTCCACTCATTTCACGAAGGGCTTCCGCCCACCTTGAAGTGGAATCTGCCATAACAATAGCGTTGTAGCCCATATCTCTAAAAAACTCGGCGATTGTAATGCCTGTGTAAATGCTTGCCTCACGAGCCCCAACTGGCATATCGGAAGTGTTTGCCACCAAAATTGTTTTTTGCATCAAACTTTTTTTGGTTTTTGGATCAACAAGAGTTGGAAATTCTTTTAAAACATCGGTCATTTCATTTCCACGCTCTCCGCACCCAACATAAACCACAACATCGGCATCACTCCACTTTGCAAGTTGATGTTGAACAACCGTTTTGCCACTGCCAAAAGGTCCCGGCACGGCGGCAATTCCACCTTTTGCAATTGGGAAAAGAGTGTCAATAACCCGTTGCCCTGTTGTCATTGGAAAATTTGATGGAAGTTTTTGCTTGATTGGTCGTGGTTTTCTTATTGGCCATTTTTGGCACATTGAAACTTGTTTTGTTCCATCACTTGTTTTTATTTTTGCAACAACATCATCAATACAAAAAATTCCTGATTTTAAGGTTAAAATTTTTCCTGAAATTCCAACTGGAACCAAAATTTTTGTTTTTATGATTTCAGTTTCTTGAACATAGCCAAGTTCATCACCTTCGCAAACCAAATCTCCAACTTTTTTTGTTGCAACAAAATTCCACTTTTTGCTGTGGTCAAGACTGTTTGCATTTGCACCAGACAAAATTCGATTTCCAAAGGTTTCATAAAAAGACAAAAGTGAACGACCAATTCCATCAAAAACATTTCCCAAAAGTCCCGGTCCAAGTTCCATTGAAAGTGGCTGATTGGTGTTTGTTACATCTTCACCAACGCAAAGTCCGTTTGTGTTTTCATAGACCTGAATTGATGCCTTGTCATCACGAAGTTCAATAATTTCACCCACAAGGCCTTTTTCAGACACTTTTACCATGTCAAACATTTTGGCATTTTGCAAATTTTTTGCAACCACCAAAAAGCCTGACACTTTTGTTATTTTTCCTTTCATAAATTCTCCTTAAAAACATCTATGCCCAAAGAATTTTTGGCTTTTTTAACCAAATTTTTTAATGCAAAATTGTTAGATTTTTTACTTTCGGGAAGGCACAAAATTATTGGATAGGGTTTGGATTCATAAGCCTTGATTTCCTCGCTTAAAATTTCCGCCAAATTTTCAGACACAAGCACAAGTTTGTAGCGTAACGCAAGTTTTTTTAGTTGAAGTGAAGCCTCTTTTTCATCACCAATCAAAAACACATCGGCATTTGCAACTTTGAAAAGCAAAAATTCTTTTGACTCAGCAAAAACAGCAACATCACTTTGCATAAACCCTCCTTAAATCCTCGCAAATTTTTTTGTGGCTTCGCTTGGCTTGTAGCCCCTCAAAAATAATTCGCAAGTTTGTTAGTTCATTTTGTTTTAAAAAACAATATCTTAAATAAGCATAATTTTTGTTTGTGTTAAACTTGAATTCATCAAAAAAAGTAACACCAAAACAATCCACCAAAAATTCAAATTGTGAAAAAGGTTTTCCATTTTCAAAGGCATTTGCAAGCAATTTGATTGCAGAAAAATAGGGCGAATTTGCCGTTTTTAACAAAATTGTTTCAAGCGGTTTTTCACAAAGCATTTCAAAAAAATTGTTTTCAAGCGTTCCGCCCAAAAGCCGAGTGCTTTCAAAAATGTTTTTGTCCCTAAAACGAAAACAAAGTTCAATGTTTTTTAGGTCAACAAAACTTAAAAAATAAGAGTGAAGTGCTTTGTCGGCTCTGCTCAAACGCATCATATGTTCATATTGTGCTTTTTTGAAAATTGTGTCCACCAAAAAACCCGTTTGCTTTTGTTGTAAAAAAAGATTGTTTGCTTTTTTTAAGGCATTTTGCATTTCTGGAGGAAGCATTTTTTGAGTTTGCTCATTTTCAACCGCTTTTTGCAAAGTTGAAATTAACATTGTGCCTTCAGGCAAAAAACTGAAAGTTTTTGCAAGTTTTGTTTGCAAAAAAAGACATTCTAGATT
>CAVEAP010000027.1:3517-3975 GCA_963613725.1 Mediterraneibacter torques | reverse complement strand
AAAAAAAATTTGAAATGTCTGGGTTTGGAGTTTCCATTTTTAAAAATTTCAAAAATTCTTTTTGCTCATTTAAAACAATTTGCAAAAGGTCGGAAAAAGTTTGGGGATTTTGCCCTTTTAAATACAAATTGCTGTTTAAGATTTTTGTGATTTCAAAAACACTTTGGCTGTTTGCCAAATCGGTTAAGGTTTCAAAACTCAAAAGTTTTGCTTCTAGTGCCTTTGCTCTTGAATTGAAATAGATGTTGTTTGCCATAAATTAGCCCTCAAACAACTGTTTTGCAAGACTGGCTTTTTGGGCTTCAAACTTTTCATTAAGCAAACTTTCAAAAGAAAAATCAATTTCTTTTGTTTTGGAAACAATCATAAGTCCGCCACAAAAATCTCCAAATTCCTTACAAAGTTTCAGTTTTTTTGTTTTAAAAACACCAAGTTTTTGGACAATTTTTTTGTCTTTT
>CAVEAP010000027.1:0-3507 GCA_963613725.1 Mediterraneibacter torques | reverse complement strand
GTGTTTTCATTTTCGGCAAAACTTAAAGCATTTTCAAAAAATGGTTTTAACTCTGATTCTAACAAATTGCAAAGATTTTTTAGTGTTTTGTCATAAACTTGATTTAAAATTTCGTTTTTTGCACCCAAAATAAGTTTGTTTTTTTCAAGGTTTTGTGAATGTTTTTGGCTTTCAATCAAAAATTCATGTTCTTCTTTTAGTGCTTGAATTTGCTCTTCAAAAAATTTTTGTTCTTCCTGTTTTTTCTCTTCCAAAATTTGCTTGCTTTGTCTTTGCGCTTTTTTCACCAATTTTTGTGCTTCGCATCTGCCATCTTTCAAAATTTCATCAACAAGGTTTTGCTCTCTTGACATTAAATCACCCCAAGAAGAAGTATTGACACAACCAAAGCCAAAATTGTGTAGGTTTCAATCATCGCAGGAAAAAGCAAAAGTTTTCCAGAAAGTGCTTCATCTTTTGAAACGGCATTTATGCACGCAACGCAACTTTTTGCTTGATAAATTCCACTTAAAAGTCCAACAATTGTAAGTGGAAGCAATGCTCCAAAAAGGCTTAGACCTTGAGAAACAGTTTCAATTCCGCCCAAATAGTTTTGAGCAAGAATTGCCATAACAAAGCCATAAATTCCGTTTGTTGCAGGCAAAACAACCAAAACCAAAACTTTGCTGAATTTTTTGGAATCTTCGGCAAGAACGCCAGCACCTGCCTGACCTGTCATATAAAGCCCCACTGCCGAACCAATTCCACAACACAAAACACAAAGTGCAATTCCAATTATTGCTATTGTATATCCCATAATTTTCCTCCTTACTTAATTTTTAATTGTAACATAATTTAGGTTTGCCCCAAAGGGCTTGAACATTTTTCCATCACCATCATAAAACTTGCCAAAAAATTCAACATATTGAAGTCTTACATCGTGAATGTATGCCGAAAGCGAACTCATGGCAATGTTAAAACTGTGCCCAACAAGCATAATCAAAAAGCCAAAAATGTAGCCCGCAAATCCGTTCATCACCGAAAGTGCAATTGCATTAAATTGCTGAGCAATTATTGCCCCTGAAAGCATTAGTCCAAACAATCTTGCATAACTTAAAATGTCCGAAAAAAGATTGATAATTCCATAGAGTGCTGAAAAACTTTTTGTAACTTTTTTGAAGCCTTTGGTTCCAACTCCCGCAAAAATCACACCAACAACAAATCCAACAAGCATAACAATCAGCCCCGGTAGTTGCACTGCTGTTAAAATTTCATAAAATGTTTTGCTTGTGCCGAGTTTGAAAAAGTCGAGCAAAAATTTTGCTGATGCCAAAATTCCACCAAGCATGAACATCACCCATGCAACGCCATTTACAATTCCCGCACAAATTTGGTGGTTCTTAAAAAGTTTTATGCCTCTTAAAAGATAACCATAAGCAATTTGCAAAGCCCCCATCAAAAGACAGATTAACAAAAGCCTTATGGGATCAGTTTGTGGGTTTGGCATCACCCCATTTGGAATAAATGAAAACTCTTGATGAGAAAAGCCAAACACCGAGCCAAACAACATTCCCCAAACAATTGCAAAAATTCCAGCAGTGCCAATGAGTTTTAACAGTCTTTTTGCTCCACTGCTTGTTTTTTTTCTGCTTGCAAGCAAAAAGCCCAAAGCACACAAAACAATTCCATAGCCCACATCAGCAATAATGAACCCAAAGAAAATCATGAAAAACAAGAACACAGACCAAGTTGGGTCAACATCGGTGTAGCGTGGAACGGAATATTGATTGATTACAAAATCGGCTTGTTTTGCAATTTTTGAAGTTTTTATTTGAGTTGGTGGTTCGTCGGTTGGAAGAATTTTTTGCTCCTCAATCACAAGGGCATCAAACTTGTTTTCAAGGGCTTCACAAAAACTTTTCTTTTCCGCTTTTGGAACATAACACAAAAGTGCAAAAGTTTTTTGAGTTTTTGTTAAAAATCCATTCACCAAAAGTTTTTCATATTTGTAAGTTAAAAAGTCGCACAAAATTTTGAAATCTTTTTGCTTTTGAGTGTAGCCCACAAGTTTGTTGTAAAGGTCAACATTAAGATTTTCACATTCTTCAATTTTTTGTTTTAAGGTTTCAACTTTTTGCTCATAGTCTTTGTAATAATCTGGCTGGCATTTTTTGAAACTAAAAACAAGTTCTGTTTGAGTGGCATCTCTTTTTACCTCAAAAAAATCATCAAGATTTTGCATTGTTTGAAGCAAATTTTCATAATCAATGTTTTGAACAGACAATTTTAAAAACAAATTTTTGCTATCAGATTGAAAATCAACTTCTTCAAAATCTTCTTGCTCATTCAAATTTAAGGATTTGTAAATTTTGTTTAGAACGCCTTTTGTTTTTTCATCAATTTTTGAAAGTGTTTGAGTTTTTTGTTTGTTTAATTTCAAAATTTGTTTAAGTTCTTGTGGCAAAAGGTCATACATTGATGCTTTGTGTTTTAAAATCAGATTAAAGTTTTCGGAAATATTATCCAAAATTTCACACACATTTAAAACATCTTGCAAAACATTTTTTGCATTGCTTTCTTGTTGCAAAAAGTCGGAAAACAAACATTCAATTTTTTCGTGGTTTTTTGGTTCAATTTTTTCAAGTGCCAAAATTGCTTTTTGTGTGTTTTTTAAATTTTGTTCAAGTTCGGCATCTTGCGTGGCATTTTCATCTTCAACAGCACCTTTAACTTTTTCCGCTTTCACAATGTGAGCGTTGTGGCTCAAAAAAATTTGATCCAAAATTTGCTCTTTTTGTTTTTCAAGCCCAATAATTTGCAGTTTGGACATTTTTGTTACAGACACAAAATCACCTCCTTTGCCAAAGAATTTGCAACTTTTTCAATTTTTTTTGCAGATTCTTTTTTTATTAGACTTATTTCGGCTGTTGATGTTTTTGTGATTTCATCTTTAAGTTTTTGTTGTTTTTCCAAAAATGCTTGATTTTGTTTTTCGGTTTCTTGTTTTAATTGTGCAATGGTTTGGGCTCTCAAATTTGCCGATTGAGTTTCGGCTTCGGTCAAAATTTTTTGTGCTTGCTTTTCGGCATTTTTAAGTCCAACCTCAATCATTTGTTCCGCTTTTAAGACTTCACTTAAAAAAGTTTGTTTGTTTTGTTTCATAATTTTCCTATTTTTTTTGTTTTGATTGTAACATATTAAAATTTTTGTGTCAAGCAAAAACATGGTTTTTAAACAAAGTTTAAAAGTTACAAAAAAGCCAAATTTTTTGTTTTTTGCTAAAATTTTGATTTTAACACAAAAAATTGCAGAAAATTCTGCAATTTTTGTTATATTTTTTCAGCAACTTCCCATGCTTTCCAAACAACTGTTCTAAGGTTTCCAACCTTTTCGGCATCACCCACAATGTGAACGTGTTTTGAACGTCTGAAAATTGGATTTGGTTTGTAGCCGATTGCCAAAATGATGCTGTCGGCTTTCACCTCAAATGTTTGACCTTCGGTTGAAAGCACAACGCTTTTTTGTCTG
>CAVEAP010000026.1:0-9073 GCA_963613725.1 Mediterraneibacter torques | reverse complement strand
CAAAAGCCCTTGCCAAATTGTGATAAGTTTGACTTTCATTTAATTTCATAATTCTCTCCTTTTGAAAAGAGTTTTGCCAAACTTGTTTTTTTTAAACAAAAAAAGGCATTGTTTTTGCCTTTTTCTTATTTGCTAGATTTTTTTGTTGTTTTAACTGTTTTTTGTCTTTCTTCTTTTGCTCTTTGTTCTTTTCTTTCTTCGTGAGCGATTTGTTTTTTAACACTAACATTAACTCTGCGTCCAAAAACAATCATAAGGCACAAGCAAACACCAGCAAAGATGAGTGATACGCCCAAGAAAATCAAAACAGTTGGGTCCGTTTTAAGACAAGCGTAAAGGACAAACAAAACAATTCCGAGAACAAAACATACAATTCCATATGCCAGTTCTTGCCAAATGTTTCTGTTTCCAACTCTTAATTTTTCAAATGCTTTGCTCATGTAAATAACACCCAAAGCACTTACGAAAAATCCGCCAGCCAAAACCAATACATCAGCAATATTTTTGATGCTTAAAATCATGATAAGACCAAAGATGAAAAGAAGTCCACCATAAATAAAACTTCTTGCACTAACTTCCTTTTTGTAGCCAATAAAATACATAACTACCAAAAGAACGCCAACAGCCATCAAAAGTCCTGCACAAATGTAACCCAAAGTTTCAAGTGCTTTTGTTGCTTTGCTGTTTATTACACAAAAAACAATTCCCAAAACTACAAGAGCTGTTGCAATAAGTAAATTCTTGATTCTGGTTTTTGTAAAGAATTTCTCCATAAGGTTTATTTTCCTCCTTTAAACAAATTATAACATAAAATTTATATATATGTCAACAAATTCTAATGCTTTTTTGTAAAATTTCCCTTAAATTTTTATCTTGCTCCCCATGTAAATCCACCTTTGTTTTGCCTTTCCTCTTTTGCCTTTTGATAATCTTCTTGTTTGTCTTTGTCTTGTGGAAAAACTTGAATTACAGGTTTTTTGATTTGCTCCTCTTTTGAGGTTGTTTTTGAAAGCTCTTTTTCTTTTCTGCGAATGATTAAATCTTTGGCATATGGCAAAGTTTCAATCCAACAACAAAACTCTTTCCATTCATCAAGTTTGTGAGTTTTGCGATATTCATAGATGTTGCTTAACACTTCATAGTTCATTGTTACTGTGCGGGTTTGATTGTAACTACTTGGCAAAACTTGAATGAGTGAATACCAAATTTGTTTGGCTTCGGGACTGTGATTTTCTGTTGCTTTAAGGTAATCTTCTCGCAATTGATTGCAAACTTGAACATTGTTTTCAAGACATTTTAGAGCAATTGGATTGCACTTGTCGTGGCTTAAATCATCAAGTTTTATTGGTCTTGATGTTAGTTTGTGCATGGTTGATGTGCTGTTTGCAACAGTTCCAACTTTGTAGGTGTCAAATTCTTTCCACCAATAAAGTGGAGCGGTTATGTTTGCTGCAACATAAATTTGTCTTACAAGTTTTCCATGAACAGGACCTGCTTGTGAAAGTGTTGTTGCAAGTCTAAAGTCGTTTTCGCCAAGTTCATAACCTTTTTCAGTAAATTTGCTGTCACTTTTTGCCCAACTGTTTTTTGCATTACGCATTCCAATCGTTGCAACAGCAAGACTGTCTTCCGACACAAAATCAATTTCAACCCCTGTTGTTTCGTTTTTAACTTTTTCTATTTTTATCATAAAGCACCTTCCTTTTTGTTCCTCCAATTTTTCATTTTGTTTATATCATACCCATTGAAAAAAGTCAAGCAAATAAGAACAAAAAAACACCCCAAAGGTGTTTTTAGATTGTGATTGCTTCCTCAACAATGCTTCTAACTTTTTTGCGTTTGTGCCTTGGAGTTTTTGTTTTGTCCACAAAAAAGTTTTTAAGAGGAACTGTCTTTTTCTTGATTTTTATGTTTGTAAGCAAAAGCAATACTGGTGCAAAGAAACATGCAATACTAACTGTTAAGACTGAGAAAACAGAGTGGCAGAACAATATCCCCGCAATAAGTGCTATTGCACCAAAAATAAACGATGGCCAAGTGTATTTTACGGCATCTTTAAAATAAAATACATTTGAATTGTTTGGAGTAATCACGAAATATGGTTTTTTGCCAAACATAACTGAAAATTCTGCATATAAAATTGCTGGAAGCATTGAGGTGTAAATCAGCAAACTTTCCACAAAATAAGGGATAACTTTCCACTTTTGCTTTCCCTTGTTCACAAAAATGCAATTTGCAAGTGGTATTATTAAAGATACAACCATTATGATACTTGACACAAAAGTGTAACTGTAGTCTGAACATTTTAGAACACCCAAAATTGTCATGTTGAGCATTATTAAAAAACCTAAAACAGGCATTGAAAGTGAAACAACCATATTACAATACCAAATGTCTAGTTTTTCAAACCAACGTGCATTTTTTGATTTTAAAAACTCTTTTGAAAATTTTTTGAGATTGTCCACCTCACCTTCAAGCCAACGACAATTTCGTTTTTTGAAAGCAAGATAGTCGATTGGATATTCTTCTTTGCACATAACATTTGGAGCAAATGAAACTTGATAACCTTTGTTTAAAAGTTTCATTGAAATGGCACAATCTTCACAAACAACTTCGGGAAATCCCCCAACCGCCAAGAACGCCTCTTTTTTTAGCATTGCACCATGACCTAAAATTATGTTTGCACCATAAAAATCACGAACAGGATAGGTCATTGCATTTGAACCTAAAATTTCAAGTGAAGTGATGTCTTGAAAAACATTTTCATTTTGAGTTGCACTGTGAAAAGCTTGAACAGCTCCAATTTTTGAGTCATAGTAAAAATATTTTAGCATTTCTTCACAAAAATTTGGTGGAATAATTTCATCTTTGTCTAAAAGAACAAAGAAATCATATTCATCTTGATGTGCAAAAAGCCAATCATTAAGCGCCCCCGCCTTAAAACCCCTGCGTTCTTTTCGCCTGAAAACTTCGATGCCAAAATTGTCGGCAAATCTGTCCACTTTTGAAACATATTCTTCTTTTGTGCTGTCATCTAAAATAACCACTTTAAAATTACTGTAATTTTGTTTCATGGATTTTCGCAATGCTTGTGCGTCAAAATCGTGCCTTGTGCAGTAAAGTATTGCTACTTTTGGTGTTTCTTTTAGTGTTGTTTTTGCAATGGTGTCGTAATACTTTTTAAATTTTTTTCTGTTACAAAAATAATAACAAGTTACAGCAATTTCTCTGACACCATTAAACCAGAGCAAAGCAAAACAAACAGCATTGAACCCAAGAAAAACCGCTGCTACAATTTTTAGGCTTGTAGATACTAAACTATCATGAAACATTCCAATAATTGAATTGACTGTAAGATAAAAAAATCCAGCACAAAGCAACAACCAAAATAAAATAACAACTACATAAAAACTAGCACTTTTCTTCATAATGTAAGTGGCTCCTCAAAAAATTAAGTATAAGTAAATTGATTATAACACATAAACGAGTTTTTGTCAACATTAAAATTGCTTTTGTTTGGGCTTTTTAACTTGACTTAAAAAATAAAAATATGCTATAATTAACCTAACAAAAATTGAAAATTTTGTGTTATAATGCAAAAACAACTTGTTTAATTGTTAATAACACTATGTGCAAATTTAAAAAAGGAGAAAATCATGCAAAAAACAGCACTCGTTACAGGAGCAAATGGTTTTGTTGGTTCGCATTTGAGCGTTAAACTTGTTGAAGAAGGTTTTGTTGTTCATGCCATAAATCGCAAAAACACTTCAAACAACCCGCAATTTATGGAATTTGTTAAGGAAGGTAAAATTGTTTTGCATCAAGGTGATGTTACAACTTTTGACTATGCAAACATTCCACCTGTTGATTTGATTTTTCATGTTGCAGGAAAAGTTAGTGCCTATGGAAAAATGGCTGATTTTGAAAAAATAAATTGTGGAGGAACTCAAAGACTTTTGGATTTTGCAAAGCAACACAAACCAAAATGTTTCACCTTTTTTTCATCAACCGCCGTTTATGGATATTATGGCTATGTTAATCTTGAAGAAACTGCCCCAAAAAAGCCTTTTAAAAATCCTTATTCCCTAACAAAACTGAAAACCGAAAATTTGGTGCAAGATTTTTGCAAGCAAAATGAAATTGACTTTTTGATTGTTCGCCCCGGGAATGTTTTTGGGGAATATGACTATACCTCATCTCATGAAATTTACACTCGTATTAAAAACGAAAAAATGCTTATATGTGCTGGAGGAAAATTTAAAAGTTGTTTTGTGTATGTTAAAAATCTTGTTGATGCAACCGTTTTTTTAGCGGAAAACCCAAATTGCCACAACACCGACTACAACATTACCGATGGTCAAAATGAAACACTAAAACAAATGTTTTGCATGATTGCAAAAGAGTTTGGTGTAAGACCAAAATTCAAAAATGTTTGTGGCCCTTTTGCAAAATTTTTTGCGTGCCTTGTTGAAGGTGTTTTTAAGATGTTTTGCATCAAAAAAGCCCCTCTTATCACCAAATTTTCGGTTTGGCAAAATTGTGCCGACTACAGTTTTAGCATAAAAAAACTTTTGGACACAGGTTTTAAACCGCAACACACAATGCAAGAAGGTGTTAAAAACACTTGCAAATGGATTGATGATTTGGGGGAACAAAAATGAAAGAACTTTTTAATTCTTACAACAAGCACCTTAACAACACCATTATTTTTTTGACAATTGTGCTTTTTGTTTATTGCTACTTTGGTAGTTTCTCATTTTTTGAAGCAAATTTTTCATATATTAACAATTTTGCATATTGGAAAATAATTTATCATCATGTTTGTGCTTTTGTTTTGTTTTTTGGGCTTGGTTTGATTTTTGTAAAATTTGTGAACAAAACACCCTTAAAAGAAATTGGTTTTAGGGTTGGAAATTGGAAACTTGGCTTGATTTTGTGTTCAATTGCAACCGCTGTTGTTCCGCTTTTGGCGTTGTCAACAGTTTTGGACAGCGGAATGGCATCGACCTATCCACTGATTGATTTTAATGATTATGGCAAATGGTATTATATTTTGGTTTACTTTTTATCTTACCTTTTGTATTATGTTGGTTGGGAATTTTTGTTCCGTGGCATTGGGCTTTTTGAGATGCAAAAAGGCGGATTAAGTCCCCTTTCGGCAATACTTTTCACCACAATTTTGTCGGCACTTATTCACACTTCAATTGCTAGCTTTGGAAAACCAATGGTTGAAACGCTTTCAGCAATTCCTGCAGGGTTGATTTTTGGCGTGATTGCAGTTAAAACAAAATCTATTTTTTATGGACTTTATATGCACATGCTGGTGGGATTTTTGACTGATGTGTTCATCTTTTTGCTTGTTTAAAACATAATTTTGTAACACACTAAAAAAGGAGACAATTATGATTCACTCACTTGCGGGTGGTGTTTTAAGCGACAACAAGCCCGTTGATTTTGTTAAGGTTGAAATTTTGGATAATTATTACTCTGGCTCGTTTTGGTATGTTTGCGAAATTTCTGGAATAAAGGAAAATGACATTGTTTTGGTTCCCTTTAAAGACAATGGCATTGTTTTGGAAGGAAAAGTTTTGCGTGTGGACAAAAATGTGTTGCCAAACATGGGGCCAATTTCATTTAAAAAAGCCAAAAAAGTGATTTCAAAAAAAATTTGATTTTCAAAACTTTTGAAATTTGTTAACTAAAAAAGAACATATTAAAATTCTAATATGTTCTTTTTGTTTTTAATTTTTTGTGTTTATCTTGTTTTTTTGTTTCGTTTTAGGGCAATAAATATTGCCAAAATCAAAGTTAAGCCACACACTCCTGCAATACAAGAAGAAAGAATGATTACAATTTTCAAATGCCCAGATTCTTCAAACACCGCCTTAACAACAATGTTTTCTTCAACAATGATTGTTATGCTGTTGTCTTCTTGAACTTGAACTTCTTTGTCATTTACATAAACTTTTGACAAAATAAAATTATCCTGTGGAACAAAATGAAATGTGCGACTCTCCCCCGCTTGTGCTGGTTCTAAGTTGTCAACAACAATTGCTCCACTTCCTGAAATTTTGGTTTCAATTGTAAAAGTTTCAACCCCAAACACTGCCAAAATGGTGTGGCGTGTGTTAATGTTTTCAAAGGTGTAAGATTCAACTGCTCCAACGCTTTTTCCATCAACTAACACATCTTCAATCACATAACCTTGTTGTGCCTTGATTAAAAATGTTTTGCTTTCGCCAAAAGATGCAACTGCGTTTTGACTGATTTCACCACTTCCTTCAGCTTTTGAAGTAATTTGGAATTCATTTTCAAAATTAACATAAACGTAAGTGTTTTCTTCTACCACAAAATTCAAGGTTGTTGCAACTGTTTGCAAAACATCATTGATTTTTATGTAATCAATTCCATAACCTTCGTTTGGAACAATTTGCAAACATACATTGTCGCCATACTCAACCGTGTGTGATTCACTTTTTGAGGTTGTGCTTGCTTTTCCAAAATCAACGTTTCCATTTTCACTATGCTCAATGGTAACTTTAAGTGGAATTTTTGTGAATACCACTTTCACCGTTTTGTTTTCTTGAATATCTGAAATTGTGAGTGATGAACTTTTGTCGTCAACAGGTTGGTCATTTATTAACACATTAAGGACTTCATAACCCTTGTCTGGAGTTAATGTTAGTGTTGCATCTTCTCCATAGAAAACTTGTGTTTCTCCTGTAACATTTCCATTTCCTGAAATTTCAACTTTAATTTCATAAACAATTTTTGCAAAAACTGCTTTTAAAGTGTGATTTTCGGTTACATTTTTAAAAACATAGCCATTTTGAATTGCCTGCTCTGTTTGTTCGTTGCTAAGCAGAGTTCCATCAACCCAAAGTTCTTTTAGGTAAGCACCAAGAAATTCTTCAATTTCAATTGTTTGGTTTTGATTGTAATTTGCTGTTTGCGAAGGTGTTACATATCCCAAAGTTTTGTCGTTAATTTCGGTTGTTATGTCAAAAGTTTTTATTTTGAAAATAACTTTAAAAGTTGTGTTTTTAGTAATGTTTTTAACAACAAAACCATTTTGCAAAACATCATTTAAATCAAGACTTGAAATAGTTTGCCCGTTCTTTTGGATTTCACCAAGTTCATAACCTAGGTCTGGAGTGATTGTAACAATGGTTTCATCAAAATAAGTTGTGGTGAAGTTTGTTTTGCTTAAACTTCCATTTTCTGAAAATAAAAATCTTACTGTGCTTTGTGTTTTTTCATAAACAATTTTTAAGGTGTGATTTGTTTCAATGTTTTCAAAAACATAGCCATTTTGAATTGCTTGCTCTGTTTGTTCGTTGCCAAGCAAAATTCCATCAACCCAAAGTTCAGACAAATGCCACCCAATTTGAGGTTCAAATGTGATTTTTGGATTTGTTCCAACCTCAAAAAGATTGCTGTTTACAAGGCTTGTTGAACCCACACCACAAATTTCATAGTCAACACAAACTGCGTTGCTCTGTTTTACTGTTAGTGTGCAAACATTTGACTTAAGTTCTGTTCCATCAAAATTTGTGATTTTGACATAATAGGAAAATGTTCCTTCTGCACTAGTGTCAACACTTAAGGTGTTTGAGTTTTCGTTAAGTTTGTTGCCATCTTTAAACCATTCATATGTTTGAAAATTCCCTGAACATTGAACTTCAAAAATTAAATTGTCAAACAAATTTGCTTTTGCTTGATTGCTTAGATTTGAAGTGATGTTAAATTCACTTAAAACAACAAAAGGAATGGAGTTGTTGTTCGCATAAGATTGTGCTGTTGAATTTTCATAACCATAAATTTTGATGTCTGTTGAAATTGAGTTGTTGTAAATTGTTGTGATTTGAGAAGAACTTAACACAATCTCTTTTGTGCCTGCCCCATTAAACAAGTTTGTTCCCAATTGTTGCGCATTTGGAAGTGCCACATAACTAAGGCTTTTGCAATTTGCAAACACAGCACCATATAAATCATTATAATAAGTTCCTAAAATTTGTGCTTTTGTGAGTTTGACACTTTCAAGACTAAAACAATTGCAAAATGCTTTTGCACCAACTTGTGTGGCATTTTGAGCATTGACATACAAAAGATTGTAGCAATCCTCAAATGCGCACACAGGAATTGCCTTTAGGCTTTTTAGATTTGCACTTACAAGACTTGTGCAACCATAAAAAGCACATGCCCCCAAAACTGTAACATTTTCAAGATTGATGCTTCGAAGCATTGAACAATTTGCAAAAGCATATTGCCCAATGTTTGTTATTGTGCTTGGAAGCGAAATTTCGGTGATTAAACTGCAATTTTCAAAAGCGTTGTTTCCAATTTCAACAACTGTGTGAGTGCTTCCGCCATAGGTGATTGTTTTAGGGAAAGCAAGTCTGCCATAGTTTGATTCATCAACCTTTGAAATGTAAACATCGGTTTGAGTGCTGTTTTTGGTGTAGGCAAAATACCACCTTGCATCACTGTAACGAAGATAAAATGTGATGTTGTTTTCTTGTGCATAGTTAGATACAACCGAACCCTCTTTTCCATAAAGAACAAAATCTTTGTTTAGGGAGTCATCACTTTTATAGCCAAAACATTTTTCACCAAGAGAAGTTACATCGCCAAAAAGCATGGCATAACTGAGACTGTCACACCCATAAAAAGCCTTTTCGCCCACTTGTGTTGCGTTTGAAATGGTTAAATCACTTAGATTAGAACACCCCAAAAAAGCATTGTTTTTGATGGTTTGAACATTGTAACATTCAAAAGTTTTTAGGTTTGTGCAATTTTCAAAAGCAGATTCTTGAATTGTTTTAAGGTTTTGACTAATGATTTTTGTTAGGTTCAATGCCCCTGAAAAAGCATTTGCACAAATTGTTTCAACTGGATTGCCATTGATTGTTTCAGGAATTATGATTTCAGTTTTGTTGTCAACAAACCCAGTTAAGAACACCTTTTTGTTTTTGATGTAATATGTTAGATTTGAAGTGCTGTCAAGCAAGGAATATTTGATTGAATTTTCCTCAGCAAAACTTTTTGCTGGTGTTCCATCATAGACATACAA
>CAVEAP010000025.1:7081-9123 GCA_963613725.1 Mediterraneibacter torques | reverse complement strand
TCGCCACACTTTTTCCCCGAAACAAATTTTGGGAAATGATGATTTTGTTGTTATCAAAAAAACACATTTTGCAAAAAACAAACCAAAAAAACTGCAAAAAAACAAAAAATCAATGTTAAAAGTTAGCATTTTGCCCCAAAAATAAAACATTGCAATTTTGCAATGTTTTATTAAAGATGCTTGCATAAAGCATTATTTTGATTTTTTGTTGGCTTTGCTTGGTTGTTCTTTTGCTTTTGAATCAGCAGATTCTGAATCAACTGCTTGCGCTTCTTCCTCTTCTTCATCGTCATCGTCATTTTTGCCAGCAAGGAATCTCATGCGTTTGCGTTTTGCAGCGTTAACTCTGTTGATTATGATTGCAAGAGCAACAATCAAAAGTATGCCAATTCCAACTCCAATATAAATCCAAATTGAAGCAGAACTTGCTCGTGGAGTTGTTGACAACAAAATTACTGTTGACGAAATGTTGTCAATTGTAATTTGATTATCACCAATCTTACGATAAGATTCAGCATCAAGTGGGTTTTCATCAAAGTCGCTCTTTGCATCATCTTTTGTGTAAATTTTAAGTCCAGCATTGTCCCTAATGAGTGGGTCAACACTAAATGTTAAGTTGTAAGTTCCACTAAACACAACTTCTTCGCCATCTTTTGTGAAGTGAACAATAATAAGTTCAGCAATGTTTACGTCAAATTTTCCAACATAATATTTTATGTCATTGGCATCTAGGTCACCCAAAAATTCAAGATAAACTCCAAAGCCTTCATCAAAACCTTGTTCACTTTCAACTTCAACATAATAGTCTGATGTTTGATGGTAAATTTTTGGAAGTTTTACATTAACTTTAACTTTACTGTCTTCATCGGCAAACGCAAAGTTTTTGTTGTTTGAAGATAGTTCAAGAAGATACCATCCCTCTGAAGTATAGCCTGCTTGAGCTTCACCACGACCATATTTAATATAATTTATTGTAACACCTTTGCCATAATCGTTCCATCGGTCTCTCATGTTAACATCTGCGGTGTCGGTGGTGTAGCCAATTGATGTTTCCACAATCATGCCTCGTTCATCATATTGAACAAGATAAGGTGCACTGTTTAATGTAACTTTGATTTGAATTGGTTTAACTGTGATGTTATATTCTTCTTTGATGCTTGAGTTAAGTGATGTAACAACCACAAATTTAGTGTCAGTAACTTGAACTCGTGCGTTTTCGCCAGCCCAAGCATAGCCATCAACACGATTGATGAAATATTCATTTTGATATTCAAGCACTTCGCCTGTGGCTTCAATGCTGTCATCTTTGTATTTGTCTTTGTCTTCATCATTAAAGTGTCCAATAACGGTTATGTTTGGATTAAACAAATCATAAGCATCATATTCAGTTTTTTCAACATCTTTAATTTCAATTCTAACAAGATAGCGTGGTTCAACTTCAAAGCTTAAAGAACCCGATACAATATTGTAGTTTGTTGTGTCTTCAGGAACAAATCGATAGTTTTTGGTTACTGTGGTGTGATTTGCAAGTTCTTTGCCACCAAAATTTTCTGTAACATCATGAAGCCAGTTCAAGTTTCCAGCGGTGTGAGGTTCACCCAAGTCAACCAAAACATCTTCCAAAGTTTGTGTTGCATAGTAGTATTGCTTTTCAGAGTCTTCCGAACGATATTTGATTGTTGGATTGATTGTTGGGTTGATTTTGTTAATAACAAATATCTTGCTTATTACCCCATCATAGTTGCCAATTCCTGTAATGCTTATGGTTGCCGTTCCTGCGTTAATGTTGTCAGCATACACAATGATATAGTCAGTTTCTTCAACAAGCTTTTCAGAAACATGTTTTCTCCCCAAAGTTCCTTGAAGGTCTGCTTCAACCATTGCATCAGCCTCAAGATTGAAGGTAAGATTTTGAGTGATTTTGTTTCCATAGTTATAGTCAAAGGCATCAACAAAACCATCCATTTTAACATCGTCACCCACCATGCTACGAGGAGTGGGTGACGATGTTAAAATGGATGGTTTTGTTGATGCCTTTGACT
>CAVEAP010000025.1:0-7071 GCA_963613725.1 Mediterraneibacter torques | reverse complement strand
TTTTAACATCGTCACCCACCATGCTACGAGGAGTGATTGTGTATTCAGCTTTAACTGTTCCAATAAAGTTTTCCCCAGTAGCAACTGCTTCAATTGTGATAATTCCAACATTTTTAAAGAAAGTTTCAGCCATTTCAGTGTTGTTGCTGTCATAACTGTAGGCATCATCTGTGCCATAGTTGCGATAGTAGTTGATAATTACATCTGAACCCACACTCGCCCCAATGCCATAAGCCTCCACGCTTTTGAAAAGAACTTTGTGTGAGGTGGTGTCATAAACATGGCCTTTTCCATTTTTAAGAACAATTTCAGTGATTTGTCGTGGTAAAATTGTGAAGGTTGTTTTAATGCTTCCAGTGAAGTTGCCCTTTCCAGTAAGAGTTACGGCGGCAGTTCCAGCATTGATGTTGTCACTATAACTTGCTTCAAATTCAGTTTCGCCATCAAGAGCAATGTCATCAAACTTAACAACAACTGCTGGTGTCCATTCTTCACGATTATAAGTTACATCGGCAATTTGTCCAACTGAAATTCTGTCGTCGTTCAAATTACGCTTTGAAATGTTAAAGTTATATTTAGCACTGCCACGATAGTTGTTTTGTCCTGTAACAGTAAGGGTTGCTTCTCCTGCATTTGTGTTGTTTGTAAATTCAAAAATGTAATCATATTTTTGAGCATTGTTAGCACTACTTACAAGTTCTGTTTTAACTTGTTGTTCAACGAAGCTTAAAGTAAATTTTGGAGTTTTTGCCAAGCGGTCATAAACAATGTTTGAAATATCTTCATTCCACTCAATTAAAATTGTTTCATTTGACAAAGTTCTTGGAGTGATGGTGAATTTAACAGTTCTTTCTCCTTTGAAATTGTTCATTCCATTGAATGTTAGGCTTGCATTTTCACCACTTTCAATGTTGTTTTCTGCTGTGTAGCTAATGCTGAAATCTCCAGCATATTGAGTGCTTGGTTGTTTAAGAACAAGTTCATTGTAAGCGTCTGGGCAATAAACAACCGTCATTGGAGGATTGATTATTGGACTTCCAGTGTAAGTTACGCTGTCAATTGTGATTGTAACATCGTTAATATCTCGTTTTTCGATTGTAAAGTAAGTTTGTTTGCTGTTAACAAAGTTGTTAATTCCATTAACAATCAATTTTGCAGTTTCACTTGCATTGATGTTGTCTGTAAGTTCTAGCGTAAAGTCAACATTTTCTTGAAGTGTCATTCCACCAAATTCAACAGTAAATGTTGGAGTGATTTCTCTGTTGTCAAAGGTGTAAGTTCCAGAAATTGTGATGATTGCATTTTCAAGATTTCCAAAGTCAATTTTGTAAATTGACACTTTGCTTGTTTCTTCTCTAAAGTTGATGTTGTTTGAGGTTGCAACAACAGTAATTTCTCCTGCATTAACAAAATCTGCAATTTCTGTAAGTTCGGTTGTTTCGGTTGAAGTGCCATGGTTACGATAATACTTAACAGTAAATTCACTTCCATCAACAGGTTGATTTTCATAGATGTAAGAAGCTGTCCATTTGTGTGCATTTCTGTCGTAAAGATAAGCTGGGTCCGGCAAATTTTGTGCAACAATGTCGGCAAGATTTGCTTTGTTGATGATGAAGGTTGTTTCGGCATGACTGGAATAGTTGTTCCAAAATCTTAAAGTGATTGTGGCTGTTCCTGCGTTTGTGTTGTTTGTGTAGGCAACAGTAAAGTCATTTTTGTCTTCGCCCTCAACATTTGAGCCAATTTTAAGTTCATCTTTTGTGGTTTTTTCCACAAGTTTTACTTCTGGAGTAATTGCTTTTGCAACATAAAGTGTTGCGAATTCTGCATCGTTTCCACCAACAAACACATCAAAGAGCTTTTTGAGGTTGTCGGTGTTAACTTCTTTTCGGTTAATAACAAATGTTCCGCTAATTGTTCCCTTAAAGTTCTTTGTTTCATCACCCACAAGAGTAACTTTTGCATTTTGTGTGGCATTGATGTTGTTGCCCTCTTGTGTTCGGTCAGAAATGTATTCAATGTCAAAGTTGTTTGCATCAACAAAGAAGTCTTGACCATTAAAGTAAACTTTTGCACCATCTTGTGTTTGTGCAAGTCCAGAATAGGTTTTTGTTTCAAGCCCCAAAATTGTAAGGTTTGCAAGGTCATAAGATGTGATTGTGAATTTGGTTTCTTGCGTTCCTGTAAAGTTTTTGTTTCCAGTGATTGTTACAACATATTCTTTTCCGCCCGCAACATTAACATATGGTTCTGTGCCATAAGTTAATGTGAAGTCTTGGTTGTTTTTAAGGTAACCATAATCACTGTTTTCATCAATTGCATCAAAGTTTTGAGCATAACACAAAAGTGTTGCAATGTCGCTTGTGGCAAGGGTTATTTCTTTTCCTGTAAATTCATATTTAAATCCAGATTTAACCTTGATGTCAGTGTCAGTAAGGTGTTTTTGAACAATCTTGAAGTCTTTTGAAATTTCACCGCCATAGTTGTTGGTTCCCAAAATTCTTATGGTGTAATTTCCAACATCAATTGCGTTTTCGTTGTAAATTAAGGTGTAGTCCTCATTTAGAAGAAGTGGCGACGCACTAATGTCAGAGTCAGTTATGGTAACTGCTGGTTTAATTGCAAAGCCCGTAAAGGTTTTGTCGGTAATGCTATCAACCGCTTCAACCGAAAGATTGTTAAGGTCTTTTGGATTGATTGTAAAGGTTTGTGTTGTAAAGCCACAATAGTTGTTTTGACCAGCAACTTTAACACTTGCCAAATCTTCATAACTTGCATTTTTGTTGTTTGAATATTCCAAAACAAAGTCTGTTAAGGTGCTGTCATCATTTGGAACAAGGGTTCTTGTAACATCATCAATTGTGATTGTTACAGTAACTGTGATTGCACCACTTTCAACAGTTTTTTCTGTGCCATCATAGGTTGGTTTAAGAACATTGATTTCAACCTTTGCACTTCCAATGTCTGTTTGCTCAATTTCATAGTCAATATAAACAAATCCTGTGTAGTTTGCAATTCCAACAACTTTAACACTGTAATTTCCAATCTTAAAGTGATAAGTGCTTGGATTTTCAATGAGTGTGTCGTTTGAGGTGTAGTATTCAAAACAACGGTCGGTTGTTTTAAGTGCTCCAACAACTGGCTCATCATCAGACACTTCTGGAACAGGAGTGATTGCTGAGCCTGTGTAACTGTAGGTGGTTTTTGTAAGTTTGGCCATGTCTTTGTCAAGTTCTTTTGGATTGATTTTGAAGACTCCAGTTGCAGAACCTTCATAGTTTCCAGTAAATGTAACACTGGCAGTTGCATTTGCCAAAACTTCGCCATCTGGGGTGTCATTTTCGCGTTTAACATTAACATTGTCAGCATATTCCGCTTCGTTTGTGTCGTTGCCAATTGCAAGTTGAACTTTGTTTCCATTAAGCACATAGAAAATTGAAAATTCTGGTTTAAGTTCCTCACCTGTGTAATTCACTTCGGCAAAATAGTTTTGTCCTTCAACTGTTACAAATTGAGCAACACCTGTTAGATTGCGTTTGTTAATTGTGAATTCAGCATAAGCATTTTGAATGTCAAAGTCTGAATCATCATTTGCAAACACATAGTTAAGTTTTGACTTTTCTCCACCTGCTTTTGGAGTGATAACAGCAGTTATTGTTCCAACTTTTGTAAAGTTAACGCACTTTTCTGGGGTTGTTTCATAGTTTCTGTAATATGCAATTTCATAGTAACTTTCTGGAACAGTTTTAGCGGTGGTGTTTGCCAAAACGGTAAGAGTTAAATCAAATTTTGCATTTTTGTAGGTAAGAGCAAGAGTGTCAAGTGAAGTGTTGCCCTCAATTGTTTGACTACTTGTCATATCATCAACAGTAAGATAAGTTCTTGTGATAAAGGCTGGTGTGATTGTAAAGTCGTGAGTTATGGTGCCCGTGTAGTTGTTTTGACCTGTGATTGTAACAGGATAAGTTCCAACATCAACGTTTGTGTTGTGAGTTACAACAAAGTCGGTGTTTTCAACCAAATTTGTGTTGATTGTTGCAAGGCTGTCGTTAACCGTTACGGTTGGACTGAATGCCTTGTTGTCATAAACAAAGTTAAGTGATTCCGCTTTCCCTTTGCCATCAAGAAGTGTTGTGATTTCAGCTTCAGTTAATGGTCTTGGGTTAATTTTAAAGTTAAATGAAGTTGTTCCCTCAAAGTTGTTAAGTCCTGTGATTGTAAGGGTTGCTTCCGCTTTCACAGAGCCGTCATCGTTGTAATAAACAATTTTGTTTAAGGTGAATTCATAAGAATATTCTGCCACATCACTGTTTGTGTCTGTTAACTTTTTAAGTCCCAAAGCATTGTTGTAGTTGATTTCAAAGAATGGTTTTTGCTCTGTGCCGTTGTAAACAATGTTGGTGTCATTTACGGCAAAAGCATCATCAGACACAACATATTTGTTGTTGTCAAGAACGATTTTTCCATCTTTGATTGCCCAAACAATGTTTGCACTTGTTTCACTAATTTTTCGTTTTGTGATTTCAAAGGTTTCGGTTCTGCTTCCAGCAAAGTCGCCTTTTCCTGTGATGATGATGCGTGCTGTTCCTGCGTTAAGGTTGTTTTCATAGTTAACCTCAAAGTAGTCAAGCCATTTTTCATCCTCAGTTTGCTCGCCTTGGTGAATGCCTTTTTTGTTGTAGGTCAAAGTGATTTTTGGAGTGATTGCAACAGTGTTTCCGCTTGCATCTTGAGTGTATTCAAAACTTGGTGCTTGTCCGTTTTCAAAATGCTCGGTTTCACTTTTCCAAATTTCAGAAACAACATCAAACACGCCCGAGGTTGCATCTGAAATGTTCTTTGCTTTAATTGTAAAGTTTTTAGTGTTGGTGTTTTCAAAGTTGTTAAGCCCTGTGATTGTAAGGGTTGCAGTTCCTGCGTGGAAGTTGTTTGTGAATTCAAAACTAAAGTCTGCCACGCCATCACCAACATCTTTGCTACTAAAAAGTTCGTGGCCATTGAATGTAACACTAAAGGTAAAGCCTGCATTTTCGTCAATGTCACTTCCCGTAAAGGTCCATTCAGATTTGTCCAAAGTGATTGTTGCTTTGTCAATGCTTGCCTTCTTAATTTCATAAGAGAATGTTTTTGTAAGGTCAAAGTTTTTGTTTGCGGTGGTTAGCAAAATTGTGATTGTGCCAACATCAACAAAATCTTCGGCTTTTGTGAGTTCGGTTTTGTTGCCTGAATTGTAGTTTCTGAAGAACTTAACATCAAATTCATCAGAACCAACCCCAAACTCGTTTCCTTCATAAGCATACAAAAGGTCTGATTTACTGAACACATTGTTGTGTGTTTCGTGAGTGTAGTAAACTTCGGTCTTATCTTTGCCGTTTTCAGTGCCCCAAACAACAGTTGTTGTGAGTGTTTGTGGGTTAATCTTAAAGTTTGCGGTTGCCGAGCCAGAATAGTTTCCATGGAAGGAAATTGTGATAACTGCCCCTGCAAGCACACTGTTGTTATCTCCACGAGAAACAATTTCGTTGTTTGAATAAGCAACGCTAAAGTCGTTTGATGTTGTAACAACTCCATCTGTAACAACATCTTGAATCAAAATGCTTGCATCATCAAATGTTGATTTAAGTTCAACACTTGGGGTTTGTGCCTCTGCGGTGTAAACATGCTCATAAATTGTGCCAGCTTCGGTGTAATACTCAACGCCAGCAACCCAAAGTTTAAAGAAGTCTTTAAGGTCAGTTATTGCTTGAGGAATGATTTTGTAGGTTTTTGAAACCTCTCCCTTAAAGTTCATGTAGTCTGCACCAGTAATGGTTACGGTAACAGTTCCAACATCTTCGCAAAGAGTGGTGTTCACGCTGTCAAATGTTTCAGCCCAACTTACATCAAAGTTAAGGTTTTTGCCAAGAGTTTTGTTGTCTTGGTGGGTTACAACAAACTCAACTGTTGGAATTCGTTTTTGAACTTTGCCGTTGTAAGGCAAGTTTGAAATGTCCAAAGTCATCATGTCATCGGTAAGTTCTATTGGGTTAATGGTAAAGTAAACTTTGTTTGTTGTTGAAGCATCAATAGTTCCACTAAAGTTTCCTTTTCCGTTTAAAATAACATAGTATTTTTTAACAACATTGGTTTCGCCCGTTCCAACATTAACTCTTTCGTTGTCAACATAAGTTGTTTCAAAGTCCACACTATTAGCAAGGAAGCCAAACTCGGTGTCTTTGGTGTTTTCACGGTCTGTGCCATAGAAAAGCAATGTTTTAAGGTCATCGCTTGAAAGACTTGTGGTGTTTGATGTGTAGTCATAGTTAAAGGCATAGCCATCAGTGGTTAAAGTTCCGCCAAGCAAAAGGTCCTTGATGTCTTTTTGAGCAATTTCAAAGAAGAATTCACGAGTTCCAGTGTAGTTCCAACTTCCTGTGATTGTGATTTTTGCAAAGCCGTTGTTTGCAGTGTCACCAAACAAGGTTTTTTGATTTGCACTTGCCAAGATGTTGTTGTTTTTCAAAGTTTTGTCGGTAACATATGTTAAGAAGTAATCAACATTTTCAGCAAACTCTGTTCCTTGTGTTAACTTACTTGAGCGAGCGGTGTCGGTCAATGTAAGGTCATTGCTAATTGTGATTGCAAATCCCGAGAAAATGCGAGAAATTGTTTTTGCATCGACAATTTCAATTTCATTAGCACTAATGTCTTTTGGTTTGATTGTAAACAAAAGTGTTTGTGTTGAATCTTTAACATAGTTTCCACCACTTCCTGTTATGGTGATAAGTGCATTTGCAATCAAGTTGCCGTTTTCATCATACTTAACATTGATGTTGTTAGAGTAAGCAACCTTAAAGTCATAAGCATAAACATCGGTTTGGTCTGTGAACTGAGTTAAAGTCAAAGGACTTGCTGTTTCTGGAGTGGTGTCAAAGGTTACAACAATGTTTGGTGTTTTTTCTGTTCCACTGTAAACAAAGTAGTCAGCCGAAACACTGTCAGCAATTTTGATTTCAGTTTTGCTTAAATCAATTTTGTTGACAACAAAACTTGTTTCAATTTGGTCCTTATAGTTGCTGTTTCCTGTTACAA
>CAVEAP010000024.1:0-9310 GCA_963613725.1 Mediterraneibacter torques | reverse complement strand
GGCTTGTCCTCTTCTTCACTGTTAAGCCACAACTCAATTTCGGTTGTTTGTGAGGTTATTTTTATGTTTTTGTAAATGTCACCACAGCCCACAAAAGCCAAAATTGAGGTCAAACACAAAAGCACAAATGCAATAATCAAACTTTTTTTCAAACTTCTTGTTTCCATTTTTTCTCCCGTTTTTATGTTAGTTTTTGCAATGTAAAAGTTTTTCATACAAAAAACATTATTTTGCCATATTATATTTTATATAATATGTGTGCAAAAAGTCAACTGAATTTGAGAAAATTTTCACTAACCAAGCAAATTTTTGTGGTAAACTTAAAAAATTTTTTGATTTTGCATTGTTTTTTTTGTTTTTTCTTGACAAAACACTCTCAAAATGATACAATAATTGTAAATTTTTTTTGGAGGAACAAACTTTATGAAAGTTAAAGCTTATGAAGATGTGGACATTTTGTGGAAAGACCGCAAGCGTTGGTGTGGACTTCCACTGTCTTTCACTCGCTACCGAATCATCAGAAAACCCGGAAAATGGCTGAAACTCATCACTGATGTTGGACTTTTGAAGTCTGATGTGAACGAAGTAAATTTGTTCCGTATTGAAGACCTTAAAGTCTATCAGTCTTTTTCAAACAAATTTTGGGGAACAGGAACAGTAACCGTTTATTCACAAGACCCATCAATGCCCGTTTTGGAACTTAGAAGAATCAAAGACCCCTATCGTGTTCGTAACCTTTTAACCGAACTTTTGGAGGAAGACAGGTCGGCAAGACACTTGGTTGTTGGCGAACTTCACTCCTAACAAAAAAAAAGCAGTTAAAAAAACTGCTTTTTTTATTAACATGAACTTAATTTGATTTTTTTTAAAAATCACCAAAAACTGCTTTGATTTTTCAGGCTGTTTTAAGCAAAAATTTCATGCAAACTGGGTTGTGGTCGGAAAATTTGAATTCGGTGTTGATGTTTGTAACAGAAGAAATTTCAACATTGTCCGACACCAAAAATCCGTCAATAACAACACTGTAATTCACCAAATTTCCGTTTTCATCTTTGGTGTAAGGAATGTCGGAAGACCTGCAAGTTGGGGCATTTTTGCTTGAAGCAAACTTGAAATGCGCTGGAATGTCGCTTTCGGTGATATACCCCACCCAATCAGGCTTTTTTTCTTGTGTTTTAAAAATGTCGGCACTGCTTGCAATGTCATGATTCCAATCGCCACCAGCAACCACAAAATTGCCTTTTTGATACTCCTCATCAAGAAATGTCATCAGCATTTTAAGTTGTTTTGCCCTAATTTTTCCGCCCTCATCATAGGCACTCATGTGCAAATTCACCAAAACAAGTTCATGTTCATAGCCCTCAACTTGAAGCCTGTAAACCGCAAAACATCGGTCCAAATCAAAAAACTTTGTTGGAAAACTTTCATCAATCGGAAAAGACCTTCGCACCCCACTTTCAACTTGATATTTTGAAAATGTTGCAATACTGCTGTTCACCGTTCCATGTGGTGAACTTAGTGGATAAAACAAAAATCCACTGTGAAAATTCACCGCATTTGAACTCGCAAAAGTGTTAAAATTTTCTTGAAGCATGGCATATTGATTAACGCCATAACTTCGGGTGGAATTTGTGTCCACTTCCTGAAAAAAAGCAAAATCGGTGTTCAAATTCTTAACAACATCAATTGCTCCATTTGTGCATTCAAGCACACTTTCTTTGCTGTTTGCCACACTTTGAGTGCCTTGTGTTTTTGTTCCGTCAAGCATCTCGCCACTGTCCATAAAAAAATTGAAATCTTGAGTGTAAGCCCCAAAGCCGATGTTATAGGTTGAAATGCTGTATTCCTTTTCTGTTTGAACTTTTTGAGTTTGATTGTTTTGAATTTCAAGTTGTTTGCCGTCTTCAATGCGATAATATTGCGCACACAAATAAGCCACATATCCCCCAAATGCCAAAACAAAAAACATCACCACCGTAAGAAACGCCAAAATTATGGCTGTTATGGTTTTTTTCATTTTTTTATCTCCTTTTTTAAAGTTTTCTTCCCAACGCAAAACAAACTTAAAAAAAACTTTGTGCCACAAAATTGTTTTGCCTTGTCTATGATTGTATCAAATTTTTCAAAAAAATCAAACTAAAATTGCAAAGGATTTTCAAAAAAACAAAAAAATTGTTGCAAATGCTGTTAAAAACAAAAAAGCACCTTAAAAAAAGTGCTTTTTGGGTTAGTTTGTAATGTCCAAAATTTCCATTTCAATTTTTCCACTGTTAACTGAGTCATACTCAGCAACTTCGCCAATTTTTTTGCCCATCAAGGCTTTTCCTGCTGGTGATTCGTTGCTGATTTTGTTGTTTAAAGGGTCACTTTCGGTTGAACCAACAATGATATATTCAACTTTTTCGTCAAAAGTGCGGTCAAAAACTTTTACTTTGCTTCCCAAACTTACAATGCGGTCTTTTTTGCTTTTGGAAGCATCACTTGGAATGATTTTTGCTTTTTTAATCTTTTCATCAAGAGCCAAAAGTTCTGCCTCGGTGGCACTTTGCTCATCTTTTGCGGCTGAATATTCGCTGTTTTCACTAAGGTCGCCATAACTTCTTGCAACTGCAATTTTTTGAGCCACTTCTTGCCTCTTAACATTTTTAAGATAATCAAAACGGTCTTGAAGTTGTTTTAAGCCATCTTCAGTAACCCAAACAATGTTCTTGTCGTTGAAATCAATTTCTTCTTGCTTTTTTGCCATTTTAAAATCTCCTTAAAAAAACAAATCACGCACCCAAAATTTGGGTGCATTGATTTTTGTATTATTATTATACTCAAAATTTTGTAATTTGTCAACCAAAATTAAAAAATTTTAGTTGTTTTTTTGTTTTTTTGCATCTTTTCGATGTATTGACTTGTAAAGCCAGCCTGTTTTTATTTTTACAACACCAAACGGACAAAGTTCCTGACAGCAAAAACATCTTATGCATTTTGACTGGTCAATAACAGCAAAGGGCTTTCCTTCTTTGGTGGTTTTCATGGTAATTGCCTTTTGCGGACAATGAGTTGCACATTTTCCACAACCTTTGCATTTTTTTCGTGGAATCACTGGCCTTTTGTTCACCCAACGATTCACCCACTTTTGCAACCATTTTGGCAACGCACTTCCATAAGGCATATAGTCATTTGGCGTGATGCTTTGATAGTCTTTTATCACAAATTTTTCAACATCTTCACCAACAACTTCAAACTTTAAATCTGCGTTCAAAAATCCCCGTTTTTTTGCAACTTGAATGGTTGGCAAAGCATTTGGCTCAACATTCATTATTTTTGCACCAACAACATCAACACTGGCTGGATTTTGCCCCATCACAATTGCTCCAATTTGCCTTGGTGTGCCATGAGTTGGACCAGCACCCTCCATTCCAACAATGGCATCACTTATGTGAAGACTAAGTTTCCCCTCAAAGCATTTGTGAATGTCAAACAAGTTTTGATTAAAGGTTTCAAGATTTTGAAAACGCCCATGAAATTCAACTTTTACAAGCCCCGGTATTGCACCATACATGTTTTTTACGGCATTGGAAATTCCAGTGAATCCATGTGTTTTCAGTTTGCAAAGGTTAAAGATTACATCGGCTTTCACCAAAGCGTCCAAAAGCGGAATTTTTTTGCTAACAACTCCATCAACTTCCATTTCAAAAGTTTCATAGTTGTCGTTTATTTTCAAACCATGCTTGTCGGCAAGTTCTCGCATTCCGCAAAGTTTGTAAATTGGCTCCATGGCGTTTGCATTGTAAGCCCCGCCAGCACTGTCCACCAAAAAGCAATCTGCACCTGCTTTTTTAATTTGTTTTGCAACAGCCAAAACAACCGCTGGATGTGTTGTAACAGCATCTTTTGGCGGTGCTTTTTGAACAAGATTTAGTTTTAGCGCAACCATTTGCCCCGCTTTCACAAACTTGTCAATTCCACCCAAAAGGTCAAATGCTTTTTCAACCGCCTTGTCAACTTTTTCTTGGTCATAAGTTTTGCATTCCACCAAAGCAACTTTGTTTTCCATAAAACACCTCATTTTAAGTCAATTTTAATTTTACATAAATTTTTGAAAAAAGCAAACAAATTTGCACAAGTTTTTTTAAAGTGAAGATAAAAATTTGTTGACTTTTTTTGTTTTCTTTTATATAATATAGCAAGTTTTTAAAGGAGTTTGTTATGAAACTTTGGGTGAAAGTGATTAAGGGCGAAAAAATTGTAACCAGCATTTTGTATGATGCAAAAGTTTTTGATGTAAACAAACTTTTGGATTATTTAACCGACATCTGTTTTAGTCTTGACCTTCCAAGACCAATGCTGATTGAAAAACATTATCGTGATTTCAAAAATTTTAATCACACAATTTTTAAGGCAAGCGACTTTGTTGAACCTGTTGATTTTGACAAACTTTGGATTGAAATTGCCACCAGCAAAAACAAAAAGTCAACCGATTTTTACAGCAATTTGTAGTTTTTGCACAGTTTTTTGATGTTTTTTTTGATTTTTTAATTGTTTTTTTGCAAATCAAAAAACCACCCACAATTTTGGGGTGGTTTTTTTGCACTCACGGTTGTATCTCAAAAGTGAAGTGCCACAGATGTTTTCAACTTAAAATTACTCAGCAGATTCTTCGTTTGAATTTTCTGCAGGTTGTTCAAGTTTTGCCTTTTCAAATTCAGCGAAAATAAGTTCAGAAATCTTTTGTCTTGTTTCACTGTTCAAAGGATGAACAACATCTTTAAAGGTTCCATTAGGAGTTTTTCTGCTAGGCATTGAAATAAACAATCCTTGGTTGCCTTCGATAATCTTAACATCGTGAACAACAAAGCAATTGTCAATAATGAATGACGCAACAGCTTTAAGGTTGCCATCACCTTTGTCGATCATTCTAATGCGAATATCAGAAATGTCAATCATGTCACTTCACCTTCCTTTATCTAGATTAGCCCAAAATAGTTTTAAGCCTAACAATAGTTTAACCTATTTTTACAAAAAAATCAAATGAATTAAAGCAATTTTTTAAAACTTTTTTTATTTTTTTGAAAAAAACACTTTTTCATGCCAAAGCATATACTAATTTTATGAAAAATTTGGAAAATTTGCACATTCATTTTGTTGGAATTGGCGGAATCAGCATGAGTGCTCTTGCCCATTTTGCGTTAAGCCAAAAAGCAGTGGTAACTGGCACCGAAAAAACACCCTCGCCCCTCACAAAAGAACTTGAAAAACTTGGAGTAAAAATCACCAAACACCACAACAAAATTGCCATCAAAAAATGCGACCTTGTGGTGTTTTCAGGGGCAATAAAATCAACGCACCCCGACCTTGTTTTTGCAAAAAAACTGAAAAAGGAAATTTGGGAACGACCAAAATTTTTGAATTTTTTAAGCAAAAATTTTAACACCGTTGTTGCCGTTTCGGGCACTCACGGAAAAACCACCACCACCGCCATGCTGGCAAAAGTTTTAAGTCCACTTTCCCCCACCGTTCATGTGGGCGGACTGACACAAGATTTTGGAAATTTCAAACTTGGAAAACAAGATGTTTTTTTAAGTGAAGCGTGCGAATTTAAACAAAGTTTTTTGTTGCTAAAACCAAACATAAGTGTGATTTTAAATTTGGAGCAAGACCACATGGAGTTTTACAAAACAAAAAGTGCTTTAATCAAAAGTTTTAACAAGTTTTTGCAAAAAACCAGCGATTTTGCGGTAATAAATCACGATTTTTTGGTTTTTTTTGACCAAAATTTTACAAAAGCCAAAATTGTAACTTTTGGATTTTCAGAAAACAGCACAATCTTTGCCAAAAATTTAAGCCAAAAAAATGGCAAGTTTTGTTTTGATGTTTGGTGCAAAAAAAAGTTTTTGGGAAATGTTAAACTAAACATTTTTGGCAAACACAACATTCAAAATGCTCTTGCCTCAATTTGCGTTGGAATTTTGTGCAAACAAAGTTTTGAAAACATCAAAAAAGCACTTGAAAATTTTCGTCTTCCAAAAAGACGATTTGAAATTTTGAGCCGTAAAAAATTTTGGATAATCAGAGATTATGCCCACCACCCAACCGAAATAAAATACACACTTAAAACCGCCAAAGAAATTTGCCACAAAAAAGTTTTTTGCGTGTTTGAGCCTCACACCTTTTCACGCACAATTTTTTTGTTTCAAGAGTTTTTGAAATGTTTTTGTGATGCCGATGTTGTCATTTTTTTGCCCACTTTTTCCGCCCGAGAAAAACCACAAAAAGGTGGCACAAGTTTTGACCTTTTTTCAAAATTAAAACACCCTCAAAAACATTACTTTAAAAACAAAAATGATTGTTTTGATTTTTTAAGTGCATCAACAAAAAGTGGCGACATAATTTTGTTTGTTGGGGCGGGAAGTGTTGGCGATTTTGCGTTAGAATTTTCAAAAAAAGCAAAAAAATTAAAGAAGCAAAACCTTTTAAAAACAAAAAATTAAAGATTTTGGCATAAAACTTTTGTTTTCCCCTTGACAATTTCAAAAATTTGTTGTATAATGTTGTTATATTTTTTTGTGAGGTAAAAATTATGAAAGCAGATATTCATCCAAACTATCACACAATCACAGTAAAGTGTGCATGTGGCGAAACTTTTGAAACAAAGTCAACCTATGCTCGTGAAGATGTTCTTAAAATTGACATTTGCAACAAATGTCACCCATTTTTCACTGGAAAACAAAAACTTGTTGACGCTGCTGGTCGTGTTGAGAAATTTAACAAGAAATACAACTTGGCTCAAACAGACAAGGCTTAACCATTAAACACAAAAAGGTAGATGCTTTTTAGCGTCTATTTTTTTGCTATAAAAAGGAAATTTAATGAACTTAAAAGAACTGGAAAATTTTGTTGATTTAACAAATTTTGATGCCGACCAAAAGCGTGATGTGAATTGGCTGTTAAAAGAACTTCCAAAAGAGCCAAAAAAACACCAACTTAAAAAACTTAAACAGCAAACAAAAGCCATTGGTTTGGGCGTTCCGCTTGCCTATGTTTTGGGCAAAGCACCTTTTTTGGACTATGTTTTTTTTGTGAATCACAGCACACTTATTCCACGATTTGAAACCGAACTTTTGGTGGACAAACTTCAAAAAAGATTGGAAAATGTTTCACCAGATTTTGAAATTTTGGACCTTTGTGCTGGAAGTGGCGCAATTGGAATTAGTTTGCAAAAAAAACTAAATTGCAAAGTTACGCTTGCCGACATTAACCCAAAATGTGTTAAAATCATCAAAAAAAATGCAAAAAAAATGCAAGCAAATGTAAAAGTTTTGAAAAGTGATATGCTAAAAAACATCAAACAAACTTTTGATTTGATTGTTTGCAACCCGCCCTACATCAAAACAGAGGACATAAAAACCCTTGATGCAAGCGTGAAAAATTTTGAACCACATCTTGCCCTTGATGGTGGAAACGACGGTTTAAAGTTTTACAAAACACTGGCAAATTCCTCGCACAAATTCTTGAAACCAAATGGAATTTTGGCACTTGAAATTGGCTGGGACCAAGCAAATGATGTGGCAAAACTTTTAAATGAAAATTTTGAGCAAATTGAAATTCAAAAAGATTACAGCAATTTGGATAGATTTATTTTTGCAAAAAGGAGATAAAAAAATGATTGAAAAACTAAAAGCCTACAAAGACCGTTATGACTTTTTGGTGCAAGAATCTTGCAAGCCCGAAGTGATTTCGGACCTTGAAAAGTGGAAGCAAATTTCAAAAGAACAATCTTCACTTGAAGAATACGCCTCGCTTTATGATGACTATGTGAAAACAAAACACAATCTTGACAGTAGCCATGAAGTCCTAAAAGAAACCGATGATGCCGAACTTAAAGCCATGGCAGAGGAAGAAGTTAAGGAATGCGAAGCAAAACTTGAAAAACTTGAGCATGAAATCAAAGTTGCACTTCTTCCAAAAGACAGCAAAGACGACAGCAAAGAAGTTATTCTTGAAGTTCGCAGTGGTGCGGGCGGAGATGAATCGAGCCTTTTTGGTGCCGAACTTTTTAATATGTACAAAAAATATGCCGAAAAACAAGGTTGGAAAGTTGAAATCACTGAATACAGTGAAACCGAAGTGGGCGGAGTTCGTGAGGCGGTTATGATTATTTCAGGAAAAAACTGCTACAAACGACTTAAATTTGAAAGTGGAGTTCACCGAGTTCAACGAGTTCCCGAAACCGAATCGCAAGGAAGAGTTCACACCTCAACAACCACCATTGCTGTTCTTCCTCAAATGGAAAATGTGAACTTTGAAATTGAAGAAAAAGACCTTAAAACCGATGTTTTTAGAAGTGGCGGTTGCGGAGGACAAGGAGTGAACACCACCGACAGTGCTGTTAGGTTAACCCACATTCCAACAGGTTTTGTGGTTACTTGCCAAGATGAGCGAAGCCAAATTAAAAACCGAGAAAAAGCACTTAAAATTTTGAAGTCAAAACTTCAAGACCTTTATGAAGAACAAGCCATAAAAGAACATCAACAAGAACGCAAAGCACAAGTTGGAACAGGCGACCGAAGCGAGAGAATCAGAACCTACAACTTTCCACAAGGGCGTGTTACCGACCACCGCATTGGGCTTTCGCAATACAACATAAATGATTTTATGCTTGGAGATTTGGACAGCATGATTGATGCACTTTTAATGGAAGACCAACGCCTTAAACTTGAACAAGCACAAAAATAATTTTGAATAAAATAGGTTATGAGCATATTTTATTTTTGTTTTTATCAAAAAAACGCCTCAAAACAAGGGCGTTTTTTAATTTTAATTTTCAATTTGCTTTTGGCAACCAGAAAAGCGTTTGCGTTTTTCAAGGTCATATTCACAAACATGATTATACATGTCAACCGTGCCAATGTCAAAACACTTGTCTTTTGTAACATGGCAAAAAACAGGTTCTTTTTGAATTAGCCATTTCACACAATAGCCCAAGGCATCTGGATTGTTCCCCTCGGCAAAATAGTTTTCCAATTTTTGCTTTATGCCCGGCTTGAACAAATAAAAGGCATAAAGCCCAATGTTTGATTTTGGATGCTCGGGTTTTTCCTCCATTCCAACAACAAGCCCATTTTTGTCAAGTTCGGCAACACCAAAGTTTTTTCCAAGATATTGCAAATCATCAAATTCGCCACCAATCAAAACATTGGCATTTTTTTGATGATAGTAGTCCACAAATGGTTTGAGTTCAAAATCAAAATAGTTGTCGCCAGCAAGAAGAAAAACTTCATCATCAAAATCACCCATTTTGTTAAGGGCATATCTAAGT
>CAVEAP010000023.1:6446-9454 GCA_963613725.1 Mediterraneibacter torques | reverse complement strand
GTTCATAGTATTATACAATATTTTGTTTTTCTAGTCAAGCATTTTTTCAATTTTGCTTTTCATCATTTTTGTCGTTTTTGTCTTGATTGTCAATCTTTTCTTGATTTTCATTTGCCATTTGAGAGGTTTCTGCACCTTCATTTGTGCTGTTAATGTTTTGTGATTCATCCTCTTTTTGCTCAGTTTTTGGTGAGGTTTGTTTTGCCTCGGCCTCATTGTCATCTTCCAAAGCATTTTTTGCAGTGGTTGTTAGTTCTTCAAAAAGTTCGGCTTCTTTTTCGGCCTCCTTTTTGTCCTTTTCGGCTTGAAGTTTTTTTGCTTCCTCATCTTCTTTTTCACGATTTTTTTCACGCAAAGCAATAACTTCTTCAACTTCTTCGGCAGAACTTCCGTTTAGAATCATGTCAACTTCTTCGGCATAAATGGTTTCCTTTTCCAAAAGAACTTTGACCATAACTTCCATTTCGTTTTTGTGTTCATTTAGAACATTGATTGCGTTTTGAAGTGCTTTTTCAAGCATTGCTTTAATTTCTTCATCAATAATTTGTGCTGTTTTTTCACTAATATTGCTTCGGCTTTGGAAATCTCGTCCCAAGAAAACTTCGCCTTGCTCGGCATAGCAAACTGGACCAAGTTTGTCGCTCATTCCAAATTCGGTAATCATGCGTCTTGCAAGTTTTGAGGCTTTTTCAATGTCGTTTGAAGCTCCTGTGCCAATTTTTCCAAACTTAATAAGTTCGGCAGCACGGCCACCCATCAAGCCATCAAGTTGGTCAAGAAGTTGCTCTTTTGTGTATTGTGTAACATCTTCTTCGTTTGATGGAGCAGTGTAGCCCGCAGCCATTCCACGAGGAACAATGCTGATTTCGTGAACACTTTGTTTGGAGTGTTTTGCTGTTTTAATGACAATTGCATGCCCTGATTCGTGATAAGCAGTGTTGATTTTGTCTTCTTGACGGACAATTCTGCTTTTTTGTTGTGGACCATAGGCAACTTTAACTGCCCCTTCCATAATGTCACGCTCTAAAATGATTGAACGCCCTGCACGAGCCGCCAAAATGGCCGCTTCGTTTACGATGCTTTCAATGTCGGCACCAGTTGTTCCCGGCCCCAAATGTCTTGCAATTCCTTTGTAGTTAATGTCTTTTGCCATTGGTTTGTCTTTGGTGTAAAGTCTTAAAATCTTTTCTCTTGCACCAACATCTGGATAGCCAACTGTAATACGGCGGTCAAAACGACCCGCACGCAAAAGTGCTGGATCCAAAACATCTGGGCGGTTTGTGGCAGCAATAACAATGATTCCACTGCTAGACTCAAAGCCATCCATTTGCACCAAAAGTTGATTTAGGGTTTGTTCTCGTTCATCGTTTGTGTTGCCAAGCCCTGCTCCACGCTGTCTTCCAACTGCATCAATTTCGTCAATAAAAATAAGACATGGGCTGTTTTTCTTGGCGGTTTCAAACAAATCACGAACACGAGCAGCGCCCACACCAACAAACATTTCAACAAAATCGCTACCTGTTATGCTAAAGAAAGGAACGCCCGCTTCACCTGCAATTGCCTTTCCAAGCAATGTTTTTCCTGTTCCTGGTGGACCAACCATCAAAACGCCTTTTGGAATTCTTGCTCCCAAATTGGTAAATTTTCTTGGGTTTCTTAAGAACTCAACAAGTTCTTGCATTTCGTTCTTTTCTTCCTCACAACCAGCAACATCTTTGAAACGAACAGTCAAGTTTGATTCCATTTTTGCCTTGTTTTTGCCAAAATCCATGTTTTTTCCACTCATTTTGTTAAATGCACGGAAAATTAGCACTGCAAAAATGATTATTAAACCAATGTAGATGAAAGGATAAATTTTTGTAAACCAACTTTCACCTTGTGGCTCAGTGTCATATTTGAAACCAGCGTGTGCTTGAGCATAAGTTTCAAAGTTTTTTGTTAATGTGTCAATTTCTGAACCTGCAATAACAGTGAAATAAAAGTCGCATTTGCTTCCTTTTGATTTCATAAGGTCATCGGCGCTGTATTTGTGCCCCTCAACACCATCAACATAAACACCTTTTACTGTTGTTCCATAGATGTAAACACCTGCAATTTGGTCAGCTTCAAAGGCCGTGTCAAAATCACTTCGTGAAATCTTTTTTCCACTGTTTGCTGGCCAAAAAGAAAGCACCAAAAGAACCACTACGAAAGCAATAATCAAAACAGTAAAAATAGGAAATGGTTTTTTTTGTAAATTGTTGTTTTGCTCCAAAACAAATCCTCCTTAAAAAATTATGATAGTTATTATAACACCAAACCAAAAAAAAAGCAATTATTTTTTGATTAAAAGTTTTTTGTTTCTTTTTTCAAATTTTGTCCAAATAACACAAAATTAAACAAAAAAACCAAGGCAAAAGCCTTGTTTTTAAAGTAAAATGCAAATAATTCCACCCTTCCCTTCGTTTACAATTCTGGTTAAGGTTTTTCGCATCTTTTTTTGAGCCTCAACAGGCATTGCATCAAGTTTTTTTGAAAGTCCCTCGGTCATAAGGCTTTGCACAGACTTTCCAAAAATGCTGGTGTCCCACATTCCATTTGGCTCATTTTTTTCTTGTTCTTGCAAAAATGTTACCAAATCTTTGGCTTGTTCCTCATTTCCAACCATTGGACTGATTTCGGTTTCAAGGTCAACACGCATGATGTGAAGACTTGGAGCAGTTGCCCTGAGTTTTACCCCAAATTTGCCCGCACCCTGCCTTGCAACTTCGGGCGCATCAAGTTTCATGGAACTTGCATTTGGCACAACAATTCCATAACCTGTTTCATTCACACTTTTAAGGGCGTTTTCTAGTTTTGAAAATTCAAGTTTTGCTTTTGCCAAGTCTTTTATTTTCATTGCCAAATCAAAATCGTTTTCAATTTCAAAACCACAACTTTGGCTTAAAACTTCATAGAACAAATTTGGTTTTGGTTTGATTTCAATTTCCACCTTTCCCTCGCCCAAAATTGCGGTTGTTTGTGAGTTC
>CAVEAP010000023.1:0-6436 GCA_963613725.1 Mediterraneibacter torques | reverse complement strand
TGATCTCACCATACTCCTGCACCTGTTACGATCATTACTTCTTTTTTACTCATGTTTTTCCTCCAAACTTTTGGCAAGTTCCAAAGTTTTTTGGCTATTTGGCTCTTTTGAATTTAGTGCAATAACAAAAGGCTTTTTAAGGTCTTTTAACTCTTTCACAAGTCTTGTTTCTGGCGCCACAAAACTTTTGCGAGGAAGATCGCCAAAACTGGCATCTGAGGTCATTAAAATGGCAATTGTGGAATGCTCCTCAACAACTTTTTGTGTTCCAATTTCTGCCGACTGTCTGAGTGGCATTTTTTCGGCACTCCATGGTGTTTTGACCATTCGTTGTTTGCCATCTTCTTGCAAATCACCTTCTGCACCATCGGCAAAATAGCCCACACAATCCACTAGCCTCATGTTCATTTTAACTCCACTTGTTTCCACCAAAACGCTGTCGCTTGGCACAAATTTTGGTTGTGTTGTCATGATGGTTTTTCCATCGGCACTTTGTGGAAGTTCATCAATTGTGCACATTTTTGCATTGCCCTCTGCCATTTTTGGAATTACAAATTCTTCCATAAATCTTGTTATAAAACTTGATTTTCCAACCCTAACTGGCCCAACAACGCCAACATATATGTCGCCACCCGTTCTGGCTGTGATGTCTTGATAGATGTTTTCCATAAAAATTTCTCCTTTTTTAACAAAATAATCTATGCACAAAAAAAGAGCATTATTCAAAAAAACACCCTTTGTTTTAAAAATTTTAACAAAAAAAGTTAGAACAATTTGCTCTAACTTGTTTTTTTTGTTATTTGATTTGTTTTTTAAGTTTTGTTTCTTGTTTTGAGAACACCAAAAATGTGATAATAATTGCAATAAGCACATAGTTGGCAAGAACCAAACAAAAGTCAAGGGCTTCGCTAACACCAAAACTTTCAAAAATTGCTGGTGCTGCTTGAATGAATGATGCAGTGAGTGCTACGAACATAACACAAATTGTGAAAAGATTAAGCCATCTGCAAAAAATTCGAGTGGTTTCGGTTTTTGCAAACAAAAAGTAAATAATAACTTCAATAATGTTAATGAACAAGCAAATAAAGATTACTGCATGAGCCCAAAGGCGAAGTTTGCTTGGAACAACTCCGCCAAGCATAAGTGCACTGAAAACAGCAAGCACTAATGCCAAACAACCAATAACAAGTTGTAAAATTCTGTTTTTTACAAACATAATAATTCTCCTGTTTTATTTTTTATTTTCCCCTAAGTTTTCTTAAAAATGGTGGAATGTCTGAATCGTCAACATCAATGTTTCCATTTGAAATTTTTTCAGTTTTTTCTGAATTTTGATTTTTTCTGCCAAAATCAAAAATTGGCTCTTCCTCTTCTTCCTCCTCGTCCTCATCATCTTCTTCTGGTTCTTGATGAGGTTTTACAAAGCGTTTGTCCAAAAAGTTTGAAAAATCGTTGTTATCAAATTTTGGCTCTTCTTTTTCAGGTTCTGGCATAAGAGTTGGAATGTCATTTCCCTTAAATCCTGTTGCAATAACAGTGATTTCAACAGCATCTTCAAGTTTTTCATCAATGCTTGCACCAAAAATAATGTTGCATTCTGGATCAACAATTTCACGCATAAGGTCTGCTGCTTCATGAACTTGGTCAATTGGAAGGTTTACACCACCTTTAACGTTAAAGATGATTCCTGTTGCACCCTCAATGGTTGTTTCAAGCAAAGGACTTGACACTGCCTGAGAAAGTGCATCAAAAATTTTGCGGTCGCCCTTTGCACGACCAATTCCCATGTGAGCAAGACCACGATTTTTCATGATTGTGTTCACATCGGCAAAGTCAAGGTTGATTAGGGCGTTGTCTACAATAATGTTTGAAATTCCTTGAACACCTTGTCTTAAAACATCATCGGCATAACGGAAAGTGTCAACAATTGATGTTCCCTTTGGAACAAGTTTGAACAACTTTTCGTTTGGAATGATAACAAGTGAGTCAACAACTTTTCGCAAATTTTCAACACCTTTTTCTGCATTTTGCATTCTTTTGCGACCTTCAAAGTTAAAAGGTTTTGTTACAACGGCAATTGTCAAAATTCCTTTTTCTTTTGCAAGTCCTGCAATCATTGGGGCAGCACCTGTTCCAGTTCCGCCACCCATTCCTGCGGTAACAAACACAAGGTCGGCATCGTTTACGGTTTGTTTGAGTTCTTCAAGGTTTTCTTCTGCGGCTTTAAGTCCAATTTCTGGATCAGCACCTGCCCCCCAACCTTTTGTTAGTTTGCTTCCAATTTGAATGCGATAGTCTGCCTTGCTCACTTGAAGTGCTTGTTTGTCGGTGTTTACGGCAATAAACTCAACACCACTAACCCCCGCATTTACCATTCGGTTAATGGCGTTGTTTCCACCGCCACCAACACCAACAACTTTAATTTTTACAACAGGTTTAACTTGTTCTCCTGCATACTCATTGTAATTATTCATTTTCTTTTCCTCCACTTCTAAATAATTTTCCAAAAAACAAACTAATGCTTTTTTTGTTTTTCTTGAGTGCCAAATCCAAAAGACTTACGATTGATGAAAGATAAGGTTTGTTTAGGGTTGGCTCTTTTGGACCCGCAACAACAACTTCACAACCAAATTTTTCGGAAAGTTTGTCGGCAACACCTTCAATGTAACTTATTCCACCACCTGTAACATACATTGGCGTAAATTCCGGCAAAGCAATGTTTGAAGTGTCCAAACATTTTTGAATCATTTTTGCAATTTGTTTGACTCTGAATTGCACAATTTCAAAAACTTCTGGAACAGGAATTTCTTTTTTGCTTCCATCGTTCATTTCAATTTCAAACACTTGCCCTTGAGGGTCTTCCTTAAAAGAAATTTCTCGTCTTAACTCCTCGGCTTGGTCAACTGGAACATTGAATGCTCCGCTTATGTCAGACACAATGTGCCCCGCCCCCAAAGCAAAGTGGTGTGAACTCAAAATTCCATCACCCATCACAACCGAAACACTTGTTGTCAAAAACCCACAATCCACAAGCACTGCCAAATTGTCCCGCTTTTCTGGATCTATCAGATAAAGGCTTTCGCAAAGTTGTTCACTCAAAAATTCAACGTGTTCAAACTCAAATTTGTTTAGGGCAGGCATAATGGTTTGCAAAAACTTTTTCTCGCAAAAGTTAAAACTGATGTAACCAAAAAGTTTTTCAGTAACTTTTCCCTTAACTTTTAGTGTTCGCTCCTCGTCATCGGTTACAAAATAAATTGGTGCTCTGTTAATTACACTGTATTTTTCATCATCTTTAAAGACATCTGCTTTTTCAAAAAGTTCAGTTATGTCGGAATCTGTAACTTTGTGTTTTGCAAAAAAATCAAGTTCGGCTTGCTTCACAACCACTGCACCAAATTCGGCTGGCACACCAACATAAAGATGCGTTATTTGGCAACCAGCATTTTCTTGTGCCAAATTTAGCACCGAAGTGATAATGTCCTCAAGTTTGTTTGGCTCTAAAAATTCACCTTTCATATAGCCCGCATAACTTGTTTCGGCAAACCCTTTGATGTTCAAATTTTCCCCAAAACCCATTGAACCAATCATCGCCGAAAGCGTGCTACTGCCAATGTCTAAAACAGCAATATTTTTCCGTGCCATTGTTTTCTCCTTTTTTTATTTTTAAGTAATCTTTGATAGTTATGTTATAATGATATAAAATTTTGAGAATAATGTCAAACAAAATAAGCAAAAAAAATTGCAAAAACACAAAAAAATAGGCTGTTTTAACCTATTTTTTGCATAATTGTGAATTTTGTTCTAATTTTTGAGAGAATAACAAAAAATTAAGCAAACAAAATTTTACGCACTGCCATCAAAACACACAGCACAAAAATTGTTGTGCAAAAAAGTGTTTGCAAAATTGTTTTTTGTGTCAAAATCAAATTCTCCTTATGTTTGCTCCAAGTTTTTGCAAGGTTTTTTCAAACTCAAAATAACCTCGGTCAATGTGAAAAATGTTTTCAACCTGCGTTGTTCCCTCAGCCCCAAGCCCAGCTAAAACAAGCCCCGCTCCGCCACGAAGGTCGCCAGCAAAAACTTTTGCTCCATGCAAAATTTCCTTGCCTTTAACAAATGCAGTTTGCCCCATAATTTTGATGCCCGCACCCATTTTTTGAAGTTCTTTTGCTGTGCCAAATCGGGTTTCAAACACTGTTTCGGTGATTTTGCTTGTGCCATTTGCAAAACTTAAAAGTGCCATCATTTGAGATTGCAAATCGGTGGCAAACCCCGGATAAGGCAAAGTTGTGAAAGAAACATTTTTTGACCTTGCAAAACTTTGCATAACAATTTTATCCTCAAAAACTTTTAAAGTAAAGCCCGCTTGCCTCAAAATTTTTGAAACAGACAAAAGATGTTCTTTTTTGACATTTTTAAGCAAAATTTCCCCACCCGCAACGGCGGAAGCAATCAGCATTGTTCCTGCAAAAATTCGGTCGGGAATTGGCGTGTGGTTTGTTTGGTGAAGTGATTTTGTTCCAACAATCACAATTTTGTTTGTGCCTGCACCTTTTATGTTTGCCCCCATTTTGTTTAAAAAATTTGCCAAATCAACAATTTCAGGTTCTTTGGCGGGATTGTTTAGAATTGTTGTTCCATCAAGAAAAACCGATGCCATCAAAATGTTTTCAGTTGCCCCCACACTTGGAAAGCGAAAGTCAACCACCCCACTGTGCATTTTGCTTGCATCACATTCCACAAAATTGCAATCTTGTTTGATTTTTACCCCCAAACATTTCAGCCCAAAAAGGTGCAAATCAATTGGTCTTTTTCCAATTTTGCACCCACCCGGCAAGGCAATTTTTGCGTGTTTTTTTGTTGCCAAAATTGGGCCCAGCACAAAAATGCTTGAACGCAAAAGTTCACTTAAGTTTTGAGGAACAAAATCACCCAAAATTTCACCTTCGCAAACAATGTCTTCACCCAAAAAAGTTACTGTCTTTCCCAAAAATCTCAAAATGTTTGCAAGGTTAAAAATGTCGGCATATTTTGGGTTTTGGTGCAAAACAATTTTTTCCTCACACAAAAGTGTTGCCGAAAGAATTGGCAAAAACGAATTTTTTGATTTTGGAACATCAACTTCGCCAAAAAGTTTTTTCCCTCCAACAATTTCAAAACTGCTCATACAAATAAGATAATATGAAAAAAACTTTGGTTTTTGTGAAAATTAAACCAAAGTTTTAAAAATTTTTTGTGTCATCTTTTTTGTTTTTCACTCATTTTGCAATTTTAGCCCTCTTTTTTGCTGTTTTTTGAAGATTTTTTGTGTTTTTTTGATTGTTTAAGTTTTTTTTGTGCTTGTTTTGATTTTGATTTCTTTTTTTGCTTAACCGATTTTATGATTTGTTTTTTGGTTGATTTAATTTGTTTTTGTTCTTTTTTTAGCCCTTGTTTTGCTTCTTTAAGTTCGGCGTTGATTTCGGCTTTGGCTTCTTTTAGTTCGGCTTTAGCCTCTTCTTTTTCATATTTTATTTCAACTTTTTTGGCGTGCTCTAGGGCTTTTTCATTTTGTTTTTGAACAAACTGCTCATCTTTTTCAAGTTTTTTGCTAATGTTTGTTTTGGTTTCTTTTCCTTGCAAAAGGCGTTCAATGTTGCTTCGGTGCGCATACCACACAAGCAAAAACAAACTTAGCGTTAAAAGGGCAATCACAAGGTTTGGCTCGGTGATAAGCCCAATTTCAAATGGGGAGTAACTTACATAAAACAAATTTTGCCAAATAACCATGATGCTCACAATGAAAAGCGAGGCAAGTGACAAATATTTGAAAAGCCACACAAAACAAAAAGCAAGCACAAAAAGCACCAACATTGGAAGTGGTTGTGCCACCAAAAACACACCCATCACTGTTGACACACCCTTTCCGCCCTTAAACTTGAAAAGGACAGGAAAAATGTGCCCAACAACAGCACCAAGCCCGCAAGAATAAAGTGCAATTGTGCCTTCGGTTGTTCCAATTCCAAAAACCAAAAGCCCAACAAGACTTGGAATAATTCCTTTTAACGAATCTAAAAACAGCACCAGCCAACCAGTTTTTCGGCTTACATTTCTGAAAACATTTGTTGCACCTGGATTTCCTGAACCTTTTTTAGTGATGTCCACTTTGTGCTTTGAAGCAAGAATTCTGCCAAAACTAATGTTCCCCAAAAAGTAAGAAGCCACCACAAAAATTGCAAGAAGCCACAAATTCATCATTTAGCCTCCTTGTTGTTCGTTTGTTTCACAAGAATTTTGATTGGAGTTCCTGAAAAATCTTTTGCTCGCCTTAAACAGTTTTCCAAATAGCGTTTGTAGGAAAAGTGCAAAAGTTTTTCATCATTCAAAAACAGCATGAAAGTTGGAGGACAAACATCAACTTGTGTCATATATTTTATTTTCAATCTTTTTCCCG
>CAVEAP010000022.1:6403-9624 GCA_963613725.1 Mediterraneibacter torques | reverse complement strand
GAATTTCTGGGTTTAATCAAAAAAAGGGAGATAAAAAATGGAGAAAATTTCATCAATTCTAAAATACTTTTTGGTTCTTGTGGCATTTGCTTTTGTTGTGCCACTTTTTGTTGCGTGTGGGGAAAATTATGTCCCAACAACTGATGTGCGGTTTGTGCATGATGACAAAATTGTTATAGCACAAGGCGAAAGCGTGCAATTAAAGTGGGTGGTGCTTCCAATTGAGGCAAGCAATAAAATTGTTAGGTTCAAAGTGGATGCAAAATATGATGCTTACCTAACTGTTGATTCAAATGGGCTTGTTACTGCCACACAAAGAAGTGATAAAACCGAGGTAACAGCAAGTGTTACTGTTGTTAGTGATTATGGCAGTGGTCTTATTCATGATTCAATTGACATAACAATCAGAGGAGAACCTCAGGCATTAAAAACCCCAACAAATTTGAAATATGACAAGGAAACTTCAAGTTTGGTTTGGGATGCCATGACAGAAACTGGGGTAAATTACAATCCAAGTTATGAACTTCAAATCACAAAAGATGAGGCTAGTCTTGAATCAGTTACAGTAAGCCAAAATTCCTACAAGATAACAGAAGCAGGGAAATATAGCGTTAAAATCAAATCAATTGTTACAGATGGTTACAAAACAATCTACAAAGATTCAGACCTCACAACAGAATCTTATGATTTTGAGATTTTAAAATCAGCAACAAACGCAAAAGTTGAAAATTCAACAATTTGTGTTGAGAAAATTGACAATAACTTTGTTAGTTATGAACTTCAAGTTTACAAAACAACTCAAACAGCAAGTGGCTCCTCAAGAGGAGATAAAATTAATTCCTCAGATTTTTCAATGTCGGTTGTTGGAAATCAAATTTTATGGAATATTCCAACCAATCTTGTTGCTGGAACCTATGAGTTTGAAGTAATAACACAAAGTGGAAATTCGTTGGTTTTTCCATCAATAGATTTTAAAGCTGTTCAATTTGAAAAACTTGCAATTCCAGCAAACATCTATTTTGATTCAGATGTTTTGTTTTGGGATGCCGTAATAAATGCAACTGGCTACAATGTTTTTGTTTACTCAGAAGCTGGTGATTTGATTAAGACAATAAATTCTGGTTTTGAGAAAAACAATTCAGGCTTCAAACTTGACCTTGGCAGTCAAGAACTTAATACAACCAATTACACTTTAAAAATCATGGCGGTTGGGAATGACAAAGAAATTGTTAACAGTGAGGTTTCCAACGTTGCCACTCAAAAACTTAAAAGTGTTCAAAATCTAAAAATCAATGAAAACACATTAAGCTGGAGTGCCGTTGCAAATGCTCAAAACTATGTGCTTTCACTAAATGGTGAAATAAAAGACACAGTGGTTGCATCCACAACCACCTATGATGTTTCGAAATGGGAATTTGTTTCGGATGACAATTTGACAGGGCAAAGTGCCAATATCATTGGAATTTATGCTCAATCATTAAACATTTACAGCGACACAGTAACAATTGAAGTTAACAAACTTCCAAACATCACCTTAAAAACAAACAACGGAAATGTTGCATGGGACAGTGTTGACAGGGCGGAGAAATATGAAGTTGTTGTTTATGATGAGAATAAAACACCAATCACTAATGCTGAAGTCGAAACAAATGAATTTTCCTTTAATGAAAATTCAAAACTTGAACAAGCGGGAAAATATTTTGTAACAGTAAGAGCGCTTGGGAACAAAGGAAACGTTAGAGATGGCGATGTAATTGTTGTAACAGATGAAAACAAAAACAGTTTTGCTTTCACAAAACAATCAATTCCAACAATCACAGGATTTAGTGGCGATGGAGAATTGTTTTGGACAAGGGGAGACTATGCTCTCTCAACTTCAACTTTTGAAATAGGGGTTATTGATGCTCAAAAAGACAATGAACTTGTAACCCAAATCAGTGCCACTTCCACTTCTTTAAATCTAAGAGATTATCTTGACAATCAAGCATCAGGTGTTTTGACCTATCAATTTTATGTTAAAGCACTTAACAAACAAAGCGGTGAAAGATATCTTAATTCTGAAAACTCTAACTACATAATTGCCTACAAACTTAATGCTCCAACAAACTTGGCTGTTTCTGATGGTCAATTTGTTTGGGATGCTCCAGTGCTTGATTCGGAAAAAATGCAAAACTTAATTGGCTACAAGCTTTCCATAAGTGGCACCTACAATAATTCTGAAATTGTGCAAGAAAATTTTGACCAAAGACAAATTTCGCCAACATCTTCAGAAATGTTTTCAGGAACAAGCAAAGTAAAAATAAAATCTTATGTAAAACAAAACAGTGATTCTTCAATTTCAAACAAAACAACACTCAGTGATGGAACGGAGGTTTATGTTCTAGATTCTGATTACTCCGAAGCCAAAAATTTCACAAAACTCAAAACGCCAACAACCCCATCTGTTAACAACGGAAAGATTACGGGTAACGCTGTTGAAAATGCAACTGGCTATGAAGTTGTGTTAAATGTTAACAACAATGGCAAAGATGGAGAAAGAAAGAACAGCAAAACAATTGATGGAATTGACAATTCATGGTCAATTCAAATTTCTGAACTTGTCGATGAAAGCATCAGCTTTGGAAATTATGTTGCAAAAGTTGTTGCACTTGGTGGAAGTCTTTACATAAACTCAAACTTTTCAGACTATGGAGCGAACATCTACAAACTTCAAGCCCCTACAATAAAAGTTCAAAATGGTGTGGTAACATGGAATCAAGTGTCAAGCAAATTAAACAATGCAAACGCACCAATAAAGTCTTATCAACTTTTTTACAAAAAAAGCACAGATCTTTCTTACAATCAATTGCCATTCAACAACACTTTAACTTGGGATATGGGTGGTTATGATGCTGGAGAATATTATGTAAAAATAAAAGCAATTAGCACAAGTGATGCAGTTGTAACAAGTGATGACAGTGTTGAAGTGCCAGTAAAAAAACTTAAAGAGGTAGATGCTTCGTCAATCAAAGTTTTGGGTGCGGACAGTGGTGTGTTTGATGGAAACACCATAACATGGAATTCGATTGGAGATTCTGTTAGTTATGAATTAAAAATAACAAAACCAGATTCAACCACTGAAACAAAAACTTTAACAACCAATAAATTTACTTTTGATGACACTTACAATGGAAATGAATATTCCATAACCTTAAAAACAGTTTTTGAAAATGCTGTTAGTG
>CAVEAP010000022.1:3129-6393 GCA_963613725.1 Mediterraneibacter torques | reverse complement strand
TTCACCAATCACCATAAAACGCCTTAGTGCCGTAACTGGAATCAATGTTTCTGGAAGTTCTGAGGTTGTGGCAGATTCTCAAATAAAAACTCAAAACTACAAACTTTCTTGGGATGAGAGAGAGAATGCAAAAAGTTATGCAATTTTAATTAACAACAATGAATTAAAAACCATAGAGGGTAGCACTTCAACTTATTTGATTGACAATCCATATGGTCTAAAAAGCGATCAAACAGGCACTTTAAACATCAAAATTATTGCAAAAATCAGTTCAGAAAATTTAACACAAAATGAGAATGTTTTAACAATAAGCGCTCCAGCAAGCAAGGTTTGTTCTGTTTATCGCAATGTGGCGCCATCACTAGGGGTTAACGATGGTGCAATCACAATCAACAACACAAATGCTAGTGCAAACAACAATGGCTACACTTTGATTTTTACCCCAACAGACCCAAAATATCAAACCATTTACATCAATCTTGATGGAAGCAAAATTTCTTATGACATGAGTGACACAAATCTTGCCGAAGGTCAAAAATGTTCCTACAATGTTTCAATTATTGCAAAAGGTTCTGATGGAAATGTTCTTCAATCAGAGCAAAAATATCTTACCTCAACCGAAACTGGCACTGCCATAAATGTTAAAAAACTTGGCTCTGTTGATTCATTTGTTGTGCAAAATGGTGTGGTAAAATGGGACATCGTAACAGGAGCTTCAGGTTTTGCTGTTGTAGTAAAAAGCGATTCAAACAAAACAACAAACACAGGAACTGTTTCAAACCCAGCAAGTGCTGGAACAAAAGTTGAAATGCCAACCAGTTTGTTCTCGGGGCTTAGTGGAAACATCACTTTCACAATTCAACCAAAAGGAACTTCTGGAGCAACAAACACAGAGGCATACATAAGTTCTAACATATTAACAGAATTTAAGGTTAAAAAATTGGCAACACCAACAGGGCTTATGGTTAAAAATGGTGAAATTTGCTGGAATTTAAATGAAGAACAAGACAGTGGAACCCCTGTTGTAAGCAGTTACAAAGTCATATATGGTTCAAACAGTCAAGATGTTAATTTTGGAGATTCATTTATATTAAGCTCTTACATTGATACAAAAACACGATTGTCAATAAAAGTTTGTGCAATAGGTTCAAAAAACACCACAAATGGCGGTTATGTTTCAAGTGATTACACCTCAGGTTTAACTGTTAACATTGCAGGGCAACCACAAGAGCTTAATGTTGTTGATGGTGTGCTTTGCTGGAAAGAAAATTCAACTGACACCACAAGTTACAGTGATTATGAACTTGAAATTGAAATTGATGACAAAACAACAATAACTTTGAAAAGTAATAAAAACTCAAACACATTGATTGATGTTGTTGAAAATTATGGTTACAAATTCAAATCAATCAGAGTTAGGCATGTTGGAACAGAAAATTCCACAACCTCGGCAGTATCAGGTTATCCTAGCGTAAATTCTTTGTATTCTGCAAAACTAGAAAATGTTCAAAAACTCATGCCATTTTCAAGTGCTGAAGTGAATGAAATGGGTGTTTTCACTTGGAGTCATGACACAGAGGAAGTTCAAATGATGCTCAGTTTGAATGGTGGAACCTATGTTGCCCAAACTAGCAAAACTATATCATCTCTTTTAAGTTTGGACATGCTAGATTCAATTTCAGAAAATGGTTATGCAAAATTCAGCGTTTCTTACTATCCTTTTGTTCCAAATTCACGAACAGACACCGAAACACCACTTTACATTAGTGGTGAAACCTCTCGTTTTGATGCAATTCAATTCAGTCCTGTGCTTGGCACGGGCATGGACTCAAATGGTCTTAATGTTACATGGACTCAAGAAAATCGCACCGTAGACGGCATTTCAAACGACAAAATTATTTTAAGTTATCAATATTCTGAATATGAAAATGAAGTTAGCGAGCAATCATGGCAGGAAAAATCATTTAACACAAGTGAACTTAGCAAAGTTGATGAATCTTATTGCATTCCAATGTGGGATTTGGGCTACTACAACTTTAAAATTTCAGTGATGTCTTCAAAAGCATCAACCAACAATCTTAAAATTTTAAGAAGTGTTGCAATCAATGTTGATGCTCAAAAAATTTGTTTCAACAAATTTGCAAGCGGAAATGGAACGGCAAACAATCCTTTTGTGATTAGTTCAACGCAAAATGTTGCATCAACCGAAAGTGGCAAATGGGCAGTTGAAAAAACTTCTGCCAGCACCAAATTTGGTTACATAAAATCTATTCCAAGTTGTTTCTTCAGACTTGCCGAAGACATTACTTTGGAAACTTACACAGGTTCAGACTATTTAAACAACAATTTTCTTGGTCTAAATTCAAACTATGTTGTTTTAACTGGTGGAATTGATGGTCAAGACAAAAATCTTGATGAAAATGGAAATGTTGTTTGCTACACAATCAAAAACTACTGGTGCTATGATGGCAATGGAATGTTTGCGGGAATTGTTGGCGGAACAAACACAAATCTAAGTGCATCGCCAAGCAGTGAAAACTTTTTTGGCAAAACAGGTGTTTTGATGAATCTTAAACTTGAAGTTGCTCACTATGAAATGGCAACATATTCATCATCATCTGAGGTTAAATATGCTTCAATTTTGGCTAACACCATGGTTGGTGGCATGCTTTACAACTGTGAAATTTCTTTAAGTGAGGATTTTGGTGCGGACGAAATTAGCATCAACGATTCAAGTTTGCAACCAATCACTTTTGCAACTTTTGTTGCTCAAGCCTATGGTTCTTATATTTACAAAACTGGTGAAACTTTAACTTCAAAATATGCCTACCGAGATGCTGTGATTAAAAATTGTGTTTCAAATGTTAATGTTTCAATTTTCAAACGCTCCTCAAAATCTTCAATCGTAACAAAAGTTGCGGGAATTGTTGGCGAGGCTAGTGGTGTTAACATCTACAACTGCACAAACAACGGAAACCTTTCGGCAGTTAGAGTTGCAGGAATTGCGCTTAAAACTGATGGAATAACAACTTATGAAGGCGAAAGTTTTGAAACAAAAGTGACCTCAAGTGTTGTTGGTGGCTCACAAAACAACGGAAACCTAAATGCTTATGCCCTTAACAATGGCGGAAACCAAGACTTTTCTTATTCGGCAGGAATTGTTGGCGAAGCAACAAACACTTTTGTGCTAAATTCCATAAACAATGGCCAAATCAATATTTCAATGGTTGAAAGCAAATTGGGCATTTCAAGTTCTGGCTTACA
>CAVEAP010000022.1:0-3119 GCA_963613725.1 Mediterraneibacter torques | reverse complement strand
CTGTAATTATTGGTGGAATTGTTGCAAAATTTGACTCAGCAACAGTAAGTAATGACAAATATTCAGGAGGATTTGCAAACTGTTTTAACTTTGGGAAAATAAATTTTGTTTCAAATGATATTTTAAATGATTTTGGTTTTGATGTTAACAGTCCTGATGAGTGCAAAAGTGATGTTGGAGGACTTGTTGGTAACATGGCAGATGGGAAAAACATCAGCATGCTAACTTGTTATTATGATATCACACAAAATTCAACCATGCTTGCTTTGGGAAACAAACGCATTGATTCACAAGAAAAGGTTGGATTAAGCACAGAAGCCATTAAATTGCAAACTTTGCAAACAACCAGCAATGATGGAATAAAAAACAACCTTATTGTTGGTGACCTTAACACAAACTATTTTGATGCTTGCTCAGAGATTGTTCAAGAACAAAATGCTTATCCAACAATCAAATTTTTATAATATAAGAGAAAAAAATCACAAAAAAACAGGGTGAAATTATGTCTAAAAAACAAAAAGTAGTTTTAAATAGCAATGAAAATAATTCGCAGATAATTTACCGAACAGGTGAGAAAAAAAGAGAAAGAAAAAAAAGATGGTTAATAATCTTGCTTGCTCTGCTTTTTATTGCTGGAAGTTTTTCGGCATTTGCCTTGTTTTTTAACACCTCAATTCCAGTGGTTGCAAGTCAGTTGAACGCTCCAACAAATGTAAGAGTTGTTGAAAATCAAAATGAAGAAGGAAAAACCTACACTCTTTTGTTTGACCAGGTAAGGCATGCTAATGGCTATGCTGTTTACATTTTTTCGGGTGAAAAAGAATTGCAAAAAGCAATTTCGTCAAACTACAAAAATTTGGAACCAGCGTTCTCTTTTAATGGAAATTCTCGTGATATCAGCAATTATCTTAGAGGGGCGGGAATTTACTATGTTTCTGTTCAAGCGCTTTACTTCAAAGTTCCTTCTTACAACTCAGACCTCAGCAATCCAAAAGATTGTTGTGTTGAAATTTATTATGATTTAAAAATGCCAGTTGTAACGGTAGACAATGACAACTACAGTGTTTCATGGACAGCTTCTGGAACAACAGGAATTGGAACAATTTACTACGAACTTCAAGTGATTTCTGCGGACACCAAGGAAAGCATGTTTAGTGCAACAAGTTATGCAAACTCCTACACTTTCACAGAAGAACAAAAACAAATTCTAAATGACCAAAAAGGCATAAATTTTTACGTAAAAGTTCGAGCTCTCAGCACTGATTCAATTGCCATTCCAAGTGAATGGGGAGAAGCCCCAATGCACACCTACAAGCAAATGACCTCTCCTCAAATTACCCTTACAAAACACGAAAACATGGTAAACCTTGAATGGCCAGCGGTGGAATATGCAAAGAGTTACAAAGTCTATGTAAATGGTGCTTTGCAAACGGTTCGTGAAACCAATGGTGGCAATGCAAAAGATGAAATTTTTAGTTCCACAAATGCAACTGTTTCTTGTTATTTTGAAACATTAGAGCCAGGAAAATACACTGTGTGGGTTGAGGCAAAAAGTGGTTCAGACTACATTTTTGGTTCGCAAAGCGAGGCAAAAACCTACATCATCACCGTAACCAGCGTTTTGGGTGATATTCAAATTGCTCGTAATGGTTCAAAAGTTGATGTTTCATGGGAGCAAGGCAAAGACACAATCTACACTGTTTATGTTGAAAATGAAAGTGGGCATTATTACACTTTGGCAGGAAGTTCTGAAGACTGGTATGTTCAAACCGACAAAAATTTGGTTTCCTTTGATTTAACAATGAACAAAACAGGTTATTATTGCGTCTCGGTTGTTGCACAAGTTCAAAAAGAATATTATTTGCCAAGTGAAAAAGTTCAAAAAGAATTTTTCTTCAAAACTTTGCAACTAAAATCTCCAAATGAATTAAACTACAACCAAACAACTCATGTTTTAAGTTGGTCGCCTTCATGCGAAACAATCAACGAAAGCAACGCTAGTCAAGAAATCAGATATCCATCACTAAATGACAACAATGGCTTCAAGGTTATTGTTTATGGCAAAGACAAAACAACAGTTTTGCAAACTTTCACAAAAGAAAGGGACACCAGTCTTATTGCTAATTTCAGTGTTGATTTGACCAAGTTTTTGGAAAACAATGGGCCGGGAACATATTATGCTTCGGTTGTGGCTTTGGGCGGATATTTGTTTTTTGAGGATTCTGAAGAATCTGAACTAAAAGAATTTAGATATGATGTAAAAATTGAAACACCAAAAAATGTTGAAGTTGTTAACACAAATCTTTCAATTGACCAGCACGAATTGCGATTTAGCACAATTCAAAGAGCAAAAGGTTATGAAATTTATGTTAATGGCGATGATGCTGGAATTTATTTGGATACAACAGATTCAAGCGATGTTAAAATTTCCGTAAACGGTGCTGACAACAGTTATTACAAAGCACAAATTGCAAATGATGTTGTTTCTTTGAGTGGCCTAGACTATTATTTTAACATACAAAACAACAGACGATTGCTTCCTCAAGGTTATTATTCTTTTTCGGTTAAGGCGATTGCTGACAACATAAACACAGAATACAGCGACAGTGATGTTTCAGAAAGCATAAGTTACAATTTCATAAGATATTTGCCAACACCAACGGTTCGCACAAGTCAACGAGAAAGCAGTAACACAATTTATGCAATTTGGGATTACAATGCACTTTACAATGAATTTTTGCTTGTCGTCAATGGCACTGAAATTTTGGTGACAGCAACAGACATTGGCGGTTTTCATGAAGAACAATCGGATTATGAATATGACATTTCAAGTTATGTTTTGCCAAAAGAAACAAACACCGTTCAAGTGAAGGCATTGGGCTATCAAAAATATAATGCAACCACCGAAAGTTATGAGGGTTACACAACTTCTGAAAGCCAAATTTTGGACAATGTAAAATACACTTACTATGTTGCACAAGCCTATGCCATGTCAAACATTAGTCTTCAAGGTATTGTCCAGAAAAACGACAGCATCAGTGGTGAAAGCGACAATGTTTATTTCAGTCTTGTTTTTAACAGTGAAAAATATGCCAACAAATTTACATTTACTTATCATT
>CAVEAP010000021.1:1886-9638 GCA_963613725.1 Mediterraneibacter torques | reverse complement strand
TACTTACATTAACCCAAACAATGGTTTTTATGGGGCGCTGGGGCATCCTCTTTTGGAGGGGTCAACCAAAAAAGTTTTGCCGGTAAAAAATGGGCGTGTCTATGGTTGCAACATTTTAAGCATCTCAAAAGGAGCAAAGGGAATTGCGGGAGAACTTAAAGGAATGATTTCAAAAAATCAAAGTTTGGGAACGGTTGCCAAAAACACAAACTTTGGAATTTTTGGGCATATTGAAAATGAGGAGCGGTTAAGTTCACAAAATCTTGTTGAAGTGGGTGGTCGCAAAACGGCGAAACCGGGTTATGCTCAAATTTACACATCAATTGACAACGCTGGGTCAAAACCTTATGACATTCAAATCATAAAAACAAATTATCAATCAACTTCAAATTCGAAAAGCATGGTTTTGAAGATAACAGACAAAGAACTTTTGTCCAAAACTGGTGGAATTGTTCAAGGAATGAGTGGAAGCCCTATCGTTCAAAATGGCAAGCTTATTGGGGCTGTAACCCATGTTTTTACGGGAGATTCAACCAAAGGTTTTGGCGTTTATATTGATTGGATGATGTGATATTTCAAAAAAAATGATTTTTGTAAAAAATTCTTAAAAAATAGTTTGACATTGTGAAAAAAATGTTTTATAATAAAAATATAAACAAAAAAAGAGGAGATTTGATAAGCATGTTTGCATGTTATTTTTTTGAAAATAATAATTTATTTAATGGGGAACTTAAACAAGAATTTGCCAAGTTTGGTTTGATGTTAGACTATGAAACTTCGTTACATAAATTTTTAACAAAAATAAAAAATTTTAGACCTAATGTTGTTGTGGTGAATTATGACAGCCCAATTTTTAGCAAAATTTTTTCGGAGGCGCTTGGTGTTTGCTCTGAATTTTTTGTGCCTTGCGTGATTGCAATTTCATCAAGTGAAAAAAGTTTTGGTTTGCCAAACAGTTTTTTGATAAAAAAGGGAAAAGATGAAAAAGAGCAAATTCATGAAATTTTGTTGCAACAGAGCAGAATGATTAACAACAATTTTTTTTTAACTCAAAAAAGAAAATCTTTCATGAGAAATATTTCAAAAATTTTGGAAGACTTTGGCTTTCCTCAAAAACTTAATGGCACGCTTTATTTTAAAGATTGCTTAAAGTTTTATGTTGGTGAAGAAATGAAAAGTTTTGATGATGTGGGAGTTGTTTTGGGAAAAGTTGCAATAATGCATAACAAAAAATTGGCAAGTGTTGAAAGGTGCATAAGAACACTTATTTCAAAAATGTTCAAGAATCCAGACAAAAAAGTTTTTAACAATTTTTTCAAATCAAAACCTTCAACAAAAGAGTTTATTAGAGTGATGGCTGAATATGTTGTTGACATGGAACTGTATTCCGAAAAAATTTCAAAAATAGCATAAAATAACAAAAAACTACATATTTTTTTGTATGTTAAAGCAAAAAAATCGCGCAAAAAACATAATTTCTTTTTGGATAACTGAAAATTTGAACGCAAACAAATGGCTTTATTTTGTGTTTTGTTTGATTTGCGTTCTTTTTTTGGTGCTTGGATTTGTTGTTGGCTTTGGAAAAGCCGGCGCTTTTTCGCTTTCTGATTTGCCCGATGGAACTTTGTTTGGTTTTTTGTCAAAAAACATTAGTGGTGCAACTTTGTTTTTTTCACGATTTTTTGCTTTTTTGGGACTGCTTGTTTTTGTTCTTTTGATTTGCTCAAAAAAAATTTTGGCGTGGATTTGTTTTGCGGTGGTTGCTTATCAATCTTTTTTGCTTGCCATAAATGCTTCAATTTTGATTTCAATTTACAAATTGGGTGGAGTGATTAGTGTTTTGTTGGTCTATTTCCCGTTAAGACTGTTAATGCTTGTTGTTGTGATTGTTTTTTCGGCGGTGTGTTTTAGGTGCTGTGTGTGCCAAAAAAGTTTGGGAATTTCAGTTTTTTCGGCAGAATTTTTTAAAAAAACAAAAACTGTGTTAATTTTGTGTTTGTGTTTTGGGTTTTGTGCGTGCCTTTTTGAGGCGATTTTGCTTCCTTGTGTTTCAAATGCTTTGCTTGTTTCAAGTTAAAACACATAAATTTTTGTTTTTTGCAAAACATAAAGATTAGGAGGAAATTTTTATGTTAAAAGCAAAAAAACTAATTTTCATTTCATTTTGCTTAATTTTGGGTGTTGTGGTGCTTTTTGGGGGAAACACTCAAGTTTTTGCTTCTGAAAATTTGACGCCAAATTCAAAATCTTCAATTTTAATGGAATCACAAACGGGGCAAATTTTGAGTGAACATGACAGCACAAAAGCTCTTCCAATTGCCAGTGTAACCAAGCAAATGAGCATTTTGGTTGTTCTTGACCAAGCCCAAAAAGGACTTTTTGATTTGGAGGGCGAGGTTGTTGCAAGTGAAAACTCGGCAAAAATGGGAGGCTCACAGGTTTTTATTGATGCCAATTCCACTCACAAAGCAAAGGACCTTTTAAAAGCCATGATTGTGGCTTCGGCAAATGATGCAAGTGTTGCGATGGCAGAAGCGGTTTCGGGGAGTGAGGCAAATTTTGTTGAACTCATGAACCAAAAAGCGGTTGAACTTGGGCTTGAAAACACCAACTATCAAAACTGCACAGGGCTTCCAGCACCTTCACATTATTCTTGTGCAAAAGATGTTGCCATTGTTTTGAAAGAACTCTTAAAATACCCACTTTATTTTGAATACAGCAAAATTTGGATGGAAGATTTCACTCATCCAAGTGGGCGAGTTACGGGCATGGCAAACACCAACAAGTTAATAAAATTTTATTCACCATGTGATGCGGGAAAAACAGGTTCAACAAATGAAGCGGGTTTTTGTTTGTCGGCAACTGCAAAAAAAGATGATTTAAGGCTTATTTCGGTGGTTTTGGGTGCAAACAACAGCAAGTTACGTTTTGCCGATGCCAAAAAACAATTTGAATGGGGGTTTGCAAATTTTCAGTCGCAAAAACTTTTAAGTCAATCAGACAACTTTGCCAGCCAAACTTCATTGCAAAAAGCAAAAACCACAAATTTAATTGTTAATCCGCAAGAAGATTTTTTTGTGGTAACCAAAAAAGGTGAAAAACCAAATTTTCACACAAAAACAAATTTGCCAAAAATTTTAAAAGCACCGCTAAAACAAGGGGATATTGTTGGGACTGTTGACATTTTTGAAAATGAAAATTTGGTTAAAACAACAAATCTTGTGGTGGCAGAGGACATTCAAGCAAAAGGCTTTTTTGAGCATGCAAAAACTGTTTTTGGCAACTGGTAAAGAAAATTTTGATTTTTTCAATTTTTTCTTGACAAAAATTTTTGAGTGTGCTATACTACCAGTGTGGAAATAATTTAAACCACAAAAAGATTGTTTTGTGCTTGGTGATTTTTTAATCAATACCCCATTTTGATTGCCAAGCACAATCCCCCCATGGAACAACCTAAATTTAGGTTGCTCCTTTTTTGTTTTTAAAAACACTTGCCAAAAGTGGCTTGAAAGTGTTAAAATTAAGGCGAGGTAAAAACATGAAAATTTATGCAATAAGCGACACCCATTTGAGTTCTGCGGTTAAAAAGCCCATGGACATCTTTGGCCCAGGGTGGGAAGACCATTTTGAAAGAATTTGCGAAGATTGGAAGCAAAAAGTTGATGACGATGACCTTGTTTTGATTGCTGGTGACATAAGTTGGGGAATGTATCTTGAAGAGGCAAAACCCGACCTTGAACTAATTGGAAATCTTCCGGGAACAAAAGTTATTTTGCGTGGCAACCATGACTATTGGTGGAAAAGCATTTCGCAAGTGCGAAGCATTTGTCCAAAAAGTGTGTTTGCTGTTCAAAATGATTGTCTTCGTTTTGGAAATGTTTTGGTTTGCGGAAGTCGTGGTTGGACTGTTCCAGAGCAAGATTTTAAGACTGAAGAAGATGAAAAGATTTTTAACCGAGAACTTATTCGCCTTGATTTGAGTTTTCAAGATATGCAAAAAAAGCGAAAAGAAAATGATTTTGTTGTTGCCATGACACATTATCCACCTTTTAATTCAAAAATGACTTCAAGCCCAGTAACAGAAATTGTTGACAAATACAAGCCCGATTGCGTTGTTTATGGGCATTTGCATGGCAAAAATTGTAGGGTAAAATTGGAGTGTAAGATTGGTGGAGTGCCATATTTTTTGACATCTTGCGACCAAGTTAATTGCAAACTAACGCTTTTAGGTGAGGTGGAAGATGCAATTTAATCATTTTTCGGTTATGGCAAAAGAGTGCATTGAGGGGCTTAATATTAAGCCAAACGGAACTTATTTGGATTGCACTGTTGGTGGCGCTGGGCATTCAACTTTGATTGCCGAAAAACTTGAAAACGGAACACTTGTTTGTTTGGACAAAGACCAAAATGCTTTAAAAGTGTCCAAGCAAAGACTTGCAAAATTTGGGGATAAAACAAAATTTTTTCATTGTGATTTTAAAGATTTCAAACAGGCAACGCAGTTTTTTGGCATAAGCGGTTTTGATGGAATTTTGATTGACCTTGGCGTGAGTTCTTATCAAATCGACACTCCAGAGCGTGGTTTTTCGTATATGCACAATGCAAAACTTGACATGAGAATGAACCAAACTGAAAAACTTGATGCGTTTTGTGTGATAAACACTTATTCAAAACAAGAACTGGCAAGAATTTTTAGGGAATATGGCGAGGAGCAGTTTGCAAACAATATTGCAAAAAACATTGTGTTAGAGCGGGAAAACAAACCAATTTGCACAACATTTGAGCTCAATGAAATTATTGCAAAAAGCATTCCTGCAAAATTCAAATTTGCTGGAGGACATCCTTCAAAAAAAGTTTTTCAAGCGTTGCGAATTGAGGTTAATCATGAACTTGATGGGCTTTTTGATTGTTTGGTGTCTTTGGCAAGAAGTTTGAATTCTGGCGGAAGACTGGTTGTTTTAAGTTTTCATTCGCTTGAGGACAGAATTGTTAAAAATGCTTTTCAAATGCTAAAAACCGATTGTTTGTGTCCGCCTGAAGTTCCAATTTGTGTGTGTGGGCACAAAAAAGAAATTTGCGTTTTAACAAAAAAACCCATCACGGCAACCAAAGAAGAACTTGAGCAAAATTCAAGAAGTCATTCGGCAAAACTTAGAATTGCTGAAAAAATTTGAGTCATAAAACAAAAAATGAAGGAGTAAAATTATATGGCATGGAAATTGACAGAAATTAAAACAAAAACCAAAACCACAACTGATTTTGATGACGAAGCAAGTCAAACTTTTAAAGATGTCAACAAAAAGGCCTATGATGTTGTTTTTGACAGCACTCACAAAGCAAACAAATATGAAAGTGTTTTGGATGAAATTGAAACTCAAACTTTGCATGGGTTTGAGGAGGCTGAAATTCAAGAGGCTAGAGAAGAAAAAACGCTTGACAAAGACAACCCATTTTTTGGTGATAAAAACGCTTTGCAAAAACTTGCAAAACACAGTTACAAAGAAGTTGTGTCCAAACCCGCAACACCTGTTCCAACGCTTGAGGTTAAGGAAGAGATTAAGGTAAATTCTTCAACAAAAAATTTTGCACAAACAAAAACAAAGCGCAAAAAAATTTGGCAAATAACAGGAGTTATTTTGATTGTGTTGTTTTTGGGGCTGTTTGGCTACAACATGATTTCAATTAACAGTTTGGCAAAAAAAATTGCAAAAATGGAGCACCAAATCAATGAGCAAGAACAAATTATTGATGGGCAAAAAACTCCTGCCGAGCAAATTGGAGAAGAGCTTTCTTCATAATTTTTAAGCCGTGTTTTTTTGATTTGCAAAAATTTTGTTAAAAAATCTTAAAAAAAACCTTGTTTTTGTGTTAAAAATTAAAGTTTTTTCAAAAAAACATGATTTTTAATTTTCAATTTCTTTGCAAAATTGTTTGGGAGATGTGATTTTGCAAAAAAACAAATATTCATTTTTTTCTTTACAAAAGAGATTACTCATGATGATTGTTGGAGTAATCTTTTTGTTTTTTGTGGTTGTCATAAAACTTTTTGCTGTTCAAATCATAAGTGGAAAATCACTTCAAACACGAGCCATTTCGCAGTGGACCCGTGACCTTTCCATGTCAGGACTTCGTGGTGATGTGGTTGACCACAACGGCGAAGTTTTGGCAACTTCATTCACTTCCTACAATGTCTATGTTAGAGCAAGCAGTGTAACAAATCCTGAAAGTGTGGCAAGTTGTTTGAGTGAAGTTTTGGGGGTGGATTATGATTTTGTTTTGGAAAAAGCGCAAAACAAAAAAGTGTCGGAAAGTTTGATTAAGCAACAAGTGTCTTTTGAAAAAGCGGAGCAAATTTTGTCTTGTGATGTTGATGGAATTTATTTGAGCGAAACAAGTTCCAGATATTATCCTTATGAAAAAATTTTGTCTAGCGTTTTGGGATATTGTAACATTGATGGAAACGGGCAGGTTGGCTTGGAACTTTTTTACAACAACATTTTAAAGGGCATTAACGGAACAACCTACACCGAAAGTGACATCACAGGGCTTGAATTAAGCAATGCCACCACAAATTATGTTCAAGGGCTGAAAGGCTCAACACTTGTTCTTACAATTGATTTAACTCTAACCCAAATTTTGCAAACCATTGTTGAACTTGCACAAAAAGAGCAACAAGCAAAAGAGGTTCAGGCAATTTTGATGAACCCTCAAAATGGCGAGATTTTGGGAATTGCCACCAGCAATGCGTTTGATCTTAACAATCCGCCTCGAGATGACCTTGAAATGCTTTTGTCTTACAGCAAAAACACCATGATAACGGACATTTATGAGCCTGGAAGCACTTTTAAAATTTTTACAACAGCAGCGGCACTTGAAGAAAAACTTACCAGTTTGGATGAAAGGTTTTATGACCCTGGATTTAGAATTGTTGATGGGCAAAAAATAAAATGCTGGAAAACCACAGGGCATGGAAGTGAAACTTTGGTGGAGGGCTTTGCCAACAGTTGCAACAGTGTTTTCATGGACCTTGGACAAAGGCTTGGCACAAGCAAGTTTTATGACTATTTGAAAAAATTTGGAATTGGACAAAAAACGGGCATAGATTTTTTGGGCGAGAGTGGGGGCATTATGATGGCTCAAAACTCGGTTAAAAATGTTGACCTTGCTCGCATAAGTTTTGGGCAAGCGGTTGCTGTTACGCCACTTCAAATGCTAACTTCAATTTGTGGAGTGCTTAATGGAACACTTTATCAGCCAAGTTTTTTGAAAAGTGTGATTACTCCTGATGGCAACACAAAACAATGTTCGGGTTTTGCCAAAACAAAAACGGTTGGGCACGAAACAAGCCAAAATATTTTGAACATGATGGAACAAGTGGTCAGCAAAAATGATGGACTTTACAGTTTTGTCCCAGGCTATCGCATTGCTGGCAAAACAGGAACGGCACAAAAATATGAAAATGGCAAAATTGCAAGTGGAAAATATATTTCTTCTTTTGTGGGGGCATATCCTGTGGAAAATCCACAAATGGCACTTTTGCTTTGTGTGAATGAACCGGGTGCGGGGCAATACTATGGAAGTTTGGTGGCAGCGCCTTATGGCAAGCAAATTTTTCAATCAATTTTTAATGCTCTTGGAATTCTTCCCACAAACTTAGATGAAGATTTAAAAAAACTTTCAAAAACAATTGAAATGCCAAACTTGGTGGGGCTTTCATTAACTCAAGCGGGTGCAATTTTAAAATCAATGAAG
>CAVEAP010000021.1:0-1876 GCA_963613725.1 Mediterraneibacter torques | reverse complement strand
GGCAATCGGTTGCGCCACATCAACTTTTGTTTGAAGGAGAAATAATTTTGCTAAAAATGTAACATTTTGACTTTTTGTGTAACAATCAAAAAGTGAGATGGTTTTTTTGTTATAATAAAAATTGTGAGGTAAAAAATGGAAATAACAAAAATATTAAACAATGAGCAAACAAAACACACAATTGGAGATTTGACCAATTTGGACATAAAAAAACTTGCTTTTAATTCAAATGATGATTTGAAAGGCAGTTTGTTTTTTTGCCTTAAGGGGCAGAACTTTGATGGGCACAATTTTGCTGAAATTGCACATGAAAAGGGGGCAAAAGCACTGGTTGTTGAACGCCCGCTTTTTGTGGACATTCCGCAAATTGTGGTTGATGACACAAGAAAAGCAATGGCACTTTGTGCAAGCAATTTTTTTGATAATCCGCAAGAAAAACTTAAAATTGTTGGCATAACAGGAACAAACGGAAAAACAACCACCACCTATGTTTTAAAATCAATTTTTGAAAGTGCGGGGCTGAAATGTGGTGTTATTGGAACGCTGGGAATTTTGATTGACGACAAAAAACTTCCTGCAAATTTAACAACGCCAGATCCAATTGAATTTTATGGAACGCTTAGGCAAATGGTTGACAGTGGGGTTAGTCATGTTGCAATGGAAGTTAGCGCCCATGCACTTTTTTTGAACAAACTTTGTGGAACAAAATTTGATGTTGGGGTGCTTACAAACATAACTCAGGACCACCTTGATTTTTTTCAAACTTTTGAAAACTACAAACAGACAAAACAAAATTTTTTGACTTCAGATTATTGCAAAAAAGTTGTTGTGAACATTGATGATTTGAGTGGAAAAGAAATTTTTTTAAACAAGCCAAAAGATGTTCAGGTTTTGTCGTATGGGCTAAAAAATCCTAGTGATGTTTTTGCTGTAAAAACAGATTACAGCCTTTTTGGAACAAGTTTCTTTTTGAATTTGCTTGATGATGTGGTGGAAATAAATTCAAGGCTTTGTGGAGAGTTTAATCTTTACAACATGATGGCGGGAGCAACTTGTGCCAAATTTTTGGGAATTGACAGCAAATTTATTGTGAAAGGTTTAGAGAAAGTTCAAAGTGTTGAGGGGCGGTTTAATGTGATTTGTTTGGAAGATGACAAAAAAGTTGTGCTTGACTATGCTCACACCCCCGATGGTCTTAAAAACATTTTGATGAGTGTAAGGCAACTTACAAACGGAAAAGTTGTGTCACTTTTTGGGTGCGGGGGTAATCGTGACAGCAAAAAACGACCAATTATGGGTGAAATTAGCGACAGTTTTGCTGATTTTTCAATCATAACTTCGGACAATCCTCGTTATGAAAATCCAAAGGACATAATTAGTGAAATAGAAAAAGGTGTTCATTCGCAAAATTATTTGTGTGTTGAGGACCGAAAAACAGCAATTAAAATTGGGCTTAAAAAACTGAAAACGGGTGATGTGTTGGTGGTTAGTGGCAAGGGTGCTGAAAATTATTTTGAGCAAAATGGAGTGAAATATCCTTATTCTGACCGTCAAACAATTTTGGAAGAAAATGAAAAACTGAAAAAGGAGAGTGAATTTTGTTAAGCAATTTTTTGCTCGGCTTTTTGCTCGCTTTTTTTGTTGGGCTAATGACCGCTCCAATAATGTTAAAATTACTAAAAAAAGCAAAAGCAAAACAAACAATACTTCACTATGTTGAAGCACACAAACAAAAAAATGGCACACCAACTTTGGGTGGAGTGATTTTTTTGCTTGCAACAAGTGTTTCTTTTTTGATTTTCAAAACACAAAATTCAAGTTTGGCAACAATTGCTTTGTTGGTTTTTTTGGCTTATGGCTTTTTGGGGTTTTTAGA
>CAVEAP010000020.1:1510-9696 GCA_963613725.1 Mediterraneibacter torques | reverse complement strand
GAATAGATATGGAAAAGACTTATCCAAACTATCTCCTTCACAAAAAAGGCAACTTGAAGCAAAACTCAGGAAAGAAAATGAATATGCCGCAAAACAACTTGCAAAAGCCACAAAGCAACGAGATCGTGCTGAAAAAAGAGCCGAAAATTCTTATGCCGAAAAACTTTTTGGTTATTGTGGATTTGCTGACACAAATTCAAGAAGAGCGGACCTTTATGGACAAATTTCAGATTTGTTGGCAGAAAACATCAACAACAACAACAAAATTGCCGAAGTGGGTGGTCTTAATGTAGAAAAAGTTCGTGGAAAATCAGCCCAAATCGTAAACAAAGCATACGCAAAGTCAGAAATGGTTTCAACCGTTGAATTAACTGAATCTGACATGACAAACAATGAAATGGTTTCTAAAATGATGGAAGACTACATCCAAGCAAACAGTGATGAAATTTTGAAAATAGGGGTGGAAGGTGCTTTAATGAATTTTGAAGGAGACAATTTTAAGTTTGACAAAGGGTTTAAGGGAATTGTGGACGCTTTAATTGCGAGAAAAGTTATTACAGAAGATTTTGCTTATGGAAAAGATGGTAGAGGTAATTTAAATAAATCAAAAGTAAAACTGGATGTGCAAAAACAAATAGCTTTAAAAGCACTGACTGCTTGTAAATATTCAAAAAAGTTTGATTTAGAAAACGAACAATCAAAAAAATTTATGGAAACTTGTGTGAATCAAGTGGGTAAGCTCACGGAAAAAGATCTTGAAACTATGACACAAAAAGACAAGGACCTTATTTACCAAATTTATGGTCCAACAATTGTAGATGTTGAGGCATATAAAAATAATCGGGAAGGTAACAGAACCGGATTTTTTATTGATAATCCTGAAGTTGTTCAGGCAATGCAACAATCTGCAATGACAGACAAGGCATACGTTGAGAAACAAGAAATGGTTGAAAACTTTAAGAAAACCCACTCAATGGTAGGTAAAGCCATGGACTTTGCCAACAATGTTGTTGAGCGTGGCAAAAAGGCTTTCGGTCTAGGAAATGACAGCAATCCAACTATAGGTGGTGCTTAATTGTTATATTATTAAAACAAAAATTATCTCAATCAACAAAACAACAAAAAGGCGAGAGCCTTTTTTTGTTTGATATAAAAAATCATATATTAAAAAATTTTTTAAAATTTAAAAAAATTTGGCACTTTTTGTTTGCTTATTAAGTAAAATATGGTATAATCTAATTTATGAAAGAAAAACAATATAAAAGGAAAAAAGGGCAAGTTCCAAAACGCATAAAAGCAGACATAAATCAAGGGCTTAGTTTGGCGCAAGTTGAAGAACGAAAAAAAATGGGTTACAACAACCCAGACAAGTCCAGCAATTCACAATCTGTTTTTGGAATAATCATGCAAGAAACTTGCACTTTTTTTAACGCAATTTTCTTTGCTATTGCAATTGTGCTAATATCTATTGGTGCTTACACACAACTAACATTTTTGGTTGTTGTGATTGCAAACTGGCTCATAGGAATTGTTCAACGCCTAAAATCAAAAAAACTTGTTGACAAACTGTCGTTGGTGTCCGCCTCAAAAACAAAAGTGATTCGTGAGGGAAAAACTGAAGAAATTTTTACAACCAACATTGTTTTGGATGACATATTTATTTTGGAAAATGGAAAACAAATTGCTTGTGATGGAATTGTTTTGGAAGGTGAAATCAGGGTTAATGAATCACTGCTGACTGGAGAAAGCGTTCCAATCACAAAAAAAGTTGGCGACACTGTTCTTTCGGGGAGTTTTGTTGTAAATGGCTATGCAAAAGTTCGTGCCGACAAAGTTGGCGCCGACACTTTTGTGCTTAACCTTGCAAGCCAGGTTAAAAAATATAAAAAACCAAATTCAGTAATCTTAAACACCCTAAATTCAATCATAAAAATCATTGGAATCATGATAATTCCAATTGCACTACTTCTTTTCTATCGTTCCTACACCGCTGTTGCAAATCTTAACACAACTCTTGTTAAAACAGCAGGAGCGCTTTTGGGAATGATTCCGTCTGGGCTTTTCCTTTTAACCTCAACAACGCTGGTGGTCAGTGTAATCAGGCTTGCCAAACAAAACATTTTGGTTCAAGACCTTTACTGCATTGAAATGCTTGCTCGTGTCGACACAATTTGCATGGACAAAACAGGAACAATAACCGATGGAAGCATGAAACTTCGGCAAGTTGTTCCGCTTGATGAAAAGGTAGACAGTGAAAAACTTGAAGACATCATAAAAAGCATGTTTTTCAGTCTTGATGGGGACAATGACACCTCGCTTGCATTAAAAAAGCATTTTGTTCCAAAAGGTGTTTTTAAAGCCAAAAAGCATTTTAATTTTTCAAGTGAAACCAAATTTTCTTGCGTTGTGTTTGAGGGGCTTGGTTCATGTTTTATGGGGGCTCCCGAAATGCTTTTGGACAAGCAAAAAGATGAAAAAATTTTGGAGCAAGTAACAAACTTTGCTTCATGTGGATTTAGAGTTATGGTTGTTGCTTTGGGTGAACATGAACATGAGGAAGGAGCAATGCCAAAAAATCTTGTTCCGCTTGGACTTATTGTGTTGGAAGACAATGTCAGAGAAGATGCCATTGAAACCATAAAATATTTTAATGAAAATGGTGTTACTGTTCGTGTTATTTCTGGAGATAACCCTCTAACCGTAAGTGAAGTTGCCACTCGGGCAGGAATTGTTGGCGCAGACAAATACATCAGCCTTGAGGGACTTACCGATGAAGAAGTTATTAAGATTGCCAGCGAATATGTTGTGTTTGGTCGTGTTGTGCCACATCAAAAAAAGTTGCTTATTCAAGCGTTAAAGTTAAGTGGCAAAAAAGTTGCAATGATTGGTGATGGTGTTAATGACATTTTGGCATTAAAAGAGGCGGATTGTTCGATTGCAATTGGCGGTGGTGCCGATGCTGCAAGGCGTGTTTCACAACTTATTCTTACCGACAGCAATTTTTGCAGAATGCAAAATGTTGTGGCGGAGGGAAGGCGAGTTACAAACAACATTCGTATTTCAGCACCTTTGTTTTTAACAAAAACCATGTTTTCAGTGTCCTTTTCAATTTTCTGTATTTTGTTTGCGTTTCAATATCCGTTTTCACCAGTCCAACTCATTTTAATGGAATATTTTGCCATTGGACTTGCAAGTTTTGCATTGGCGCTTCAACCAAACAAAGAGTTGATTAAAGATGGTTTTTTGCGGAGTATTTTAACAAAATCCGCACTAGGTGCTTCGGTGGTTTTTGTTCTGGCAGTTTTCCTTTATTTTATGCAAGGAATATTAAAATTAACTCAAACCGAAGTTCAAACAATCATTGTTGTTCTTTTAACTTTTAACCAAATTGTTGTTATTGCAAGAGTTTCATGGCCGTTTAACAAATATCGTCTAACTGTGCTTTCTGCTGTTGTGGTGTGTGTTGTTGCTGGATTTTTGATGTTTTCAAACCTCTATGGAACATCACTTTTTGGTGGAACACCACTCTACAATCTTTTGCAAATCGACAGAATGTCTTCACGGGGATATATGTGGCTTTACATTTGCTTATGTGCAATTTTTGTGTTACTTTTGCTGTTCTATGGTGTTCAAAGATTCATAGAGCACATGATAACAAAACATGGCAAAAAAAGAATAACGGTAAAAGATTATGTTGAACAAATTTTAAATAAAAACAAAAAAAATAGTTAAAAAACCTACATAAAAACAAAATATGCAACTTTCGTTGCATATTTTTTATATATTAGGCTCAAAATCTTCAAAAATAATATTGTCCGAATATTTTAGTATTTTTTCAAGTTCAGATTTGTTTCTAACAACCCAAGCAAGCACTGGAAGTTTTGCTTTTTTCACAATTCCGTTTGGAAGGTTGTCTTTGCAATACATCAAAAAATTTGGTTTTATTTTTTTTCTTAAAGTCAAATGTTTCAAAAGTTTTCTAACAAACCAAGAACGAACAAATTGTTTGCCTTCTTGCTCGTTTCGATAAAAACTTGAAATATAACCTCTCAAAAATTCAGGGCGATTTTCTTTGAACCACCAAACAACATAGGGGTTAGAAGATGCCACAGCAAATTCACCGTGATAGTTGTCAAGCATTTCGGCAAGTTGTTTTTCAAGTTTGCGATCACTCTTAATTGCGCCATCTTTAATATCAAACAAAATTGGCACTTTTCCATCAACAAATTCCAAAAGTTCTTTTACAGTTGGAATGGTAAATTCGCTTTCCAAAATGTGCAATTTTGAAAGTTCTTCTTGTGTTAAATTTGAAACATAGCCATCATGTTTTGTGAGCCTTGACAGTGCATCATCATGAAAAACAACAAGTTTTTCATCTTTTGAAAGTCTAACATCGCACTCAATGGCAAAATTGTTTTCAATTGCTCTTTTTGATGCTCCCAATGTGTTTTCAGGATTTTCTTTGTTGTGAAAACCACGATGTGCAACAAATTGATTCACAAGCCAACTATCTTTTAACTCCATAAACAATTCTCCAAAATATTTTTATACTAAAAATATATCATAAAAATACAAAAAAAACTACTATTTTAACATATTTTTTTGCAAAATATCAAAAATTCTTGCAACTTTTGTGTGTTTTTGATATAATAAACGAGTAAAATCAATTTTTTGGAGAACTTTTATGACAGAACAAAAAAATATCAGAAACTTTTGTATTGTTGCTCACATAGACCATGGAAAAAGCACACTTGCCGACAGACTTATCGAAGCAACAGGAACTTTGGCAACTCGTGATATGCAAAATCAACTTTTGGACAGCATGGATCTTGAAAGAGAGCGGGGCATAACCATAAAACTTGCCCCAACACGAATGCTTTACAAAAAAGATGGGGTTGAATATATTTTAAATCTTATTGACACCCCGGGCCATGTTGACTTCACCTATGAAGTCAGTCGTTCGCTTGCTGCTTGTGAGGGAGCAATTTTAATTGTTGATGCAGGACAAGGTGTTGAAGCCCAAACGCTAGCAAATGCCTATTTGGCACTTGACAACAACCTTGAAATTTTGCCAGTAATCAACAAAATCGACCTTCCAAGTGCAAATCCGCAAAAAGCAAAAGAAGAAATTGAAGATGTCATTGGAATTCCCGCCATGCATGCTCCAGAAATATCAGCAAAAGAGGGCATAAACATAAAATCAGTGCTAGACAGTGTCATAACAGAATTCCCAGCGCCAAAAGGGAATATAAATGCCCCCCTAAAATGTCTTATTTTTGACAGTTATTATGACAATTTCAAAGGGGCTGTGTGCATGATTCGTGTTTTTGACGGAACCCTTAAAGTTGGTGACAAAATTTTGTTTATGCACACTCAAAAGCAGTTTGATGTTACCGAAGTTGGCTATTTCACCCCACATCCAAAAGCGTGCAATCAGTTGGTTGCGGGTGAGGTTGGTTATGTTTGTGCAAGCATAAAAAAGGTTGCCGACACTCAAGTTGGCGACACCATCACAAGTGCCACAAATCCAACAAAAATGCCCCTTGCAGGCTACAAAAAGGTTCAGCCAGTTGTGTTTTCTGGAATTTTCCCAGCAGATGGAAGCAAATACAACGAACTTAAAGATGCACTTGAAAAATTAAAGTTAAACGACAGTGCTTTGGAATATACCTCAGAAAACTCCACCGCTCTTGGTTTTGGTTTTAGGTGTGGGTTCTTGGGGCTTCTTCACATGGAGGTAATTCAAGAACGCATTGAACGGGAATTTAATCTTGAAATAATCACCACAGCACCGGGAGTTAGTTATCATGTCTACAAAACCGATGGAACAATGCTTGAAGTAAGCAATCCTTCAAACTTGCCCGAGCCAAGCACAATTTTAAGGCTTGAAGAACCTTTTGCGCATATGCACATCTACATTCCACCAGAATTTATGGGGGGAATTATGGATCTTTGCCAGCAAAGGCGAGGAATCAGCCTTGATGTTCAATATCTTGATGAAAGGCGAGTTAAACTTGTTTATGACATTCCGCTAAATGAAATAATTTATGACTTTTTTGACAATCTTAAAAGCAGAACAAAAGGTTATGCCAGTCTTGACTATGAACTTTCAGATTACAGACCAAGCGATTTGGTAAAACTAGACATTTTGCTAAAAGGTGAGCCATGTGATGCCCTCAGTTTGATTGTCCACAAAGAAAGGGCACAAGAGCGAGGCAGAATGATTGCCGAAAAACTAAAAGAGGCAATTCCAAGACAGCAATTTGAAGTTCCAATTCAGGCTGCCATTGGAGGCAAAATTATTGCCCGCGAAACTGTGAAAGCGGTGCGTAAAGATGTGCTTGCAAAATGCTATGGCGGAGACATAACAAGAAAGCGTAAACTTTTGGAAAAACAAAAAGAGGGCAAAAAGCGTATGCGAACTTTGGGGAGTGTTGAAGTGCCAGCCGAAGCATTTATTAACATATTAAAAATTGACAATTAAAGGCAAATTTTAATGAAAGAAATTAGTTTTTACATTCACATTCCGTTTTGCAAATCAAAATGTTTGTATTGTGCTTTTGTATCTTTTCCAAAAAAAGAAAATTGTTTTTCACCTTATGTTCAAAGATTGAAACAAGAAATTTTGTCTTACAAACAAAAACTTTGTGAGTATAAAATTAAATCGGTGTTTTTTGGGGGTGGAACGCCATCCTTGCTGTCAGAATCTCAAATTGCGGATATAACAAACTTCATAAAACAAAATTTCACACTAAAAAATGATTGTGAAACAACCCTTGAAGCAAACCCCGACAGTTTCACAAAACAAAAGGCAATTTGTTACAAAAAAATTGGAATAAATCGTCTTAGTTTTGGCTTACAGTCGTTAAACGACAATGTTTTGAAAAGTTTGAACCGCCCACACACCAAACAAGATTTTTTTGATGCACTAAATCATGCAAAAAATGCAGGATTTTCAAATATAAATGCCGACATTTTGTTAGGGCTTCCACATCAAACAATTCAAGATGTCAAAAACAATGTTCAAACTTTGGCAAAACTTGGACTCACACACATTTCAGCCTATGGACTTATGGTTGAAAAAAACACTCCGCTTTATGCGTTGGTTAAAAACAAAAAAATAATTTTGCCCACCGAAGAGCAAAGCATAAAACTTTATGAAACCATTGTCAAAGAACTCAAAAAACATGGCTACAATCGCTATGAAATCAGCAATTTTGCTCAAAAAGGATTTGAATGCAAACACAATCAAAACTATTGGCAACGAGGAGAATTTTTGGGCTTTGGTGTGGGTGCCTATTCTTTTTTTGAGCAAACGCATTTTGAAAACACCAAAAACCTTAACACCTATTTAACCAAGCCATTCAAAAGGTTAAATCAAGAAAAACAAACAAAAACAACTGCTCAAAACGAGGTTGTAATGTTGTCGCTTCGCACCGAAAAAGGGTTGAACCTAAAAGAATTTAACAAAATGTTCGGCACCAATTTTGAAGAGGTTTTTAAATGCCCGCTTGGCAATCTTCAAAAAAATGGACTTGTGAAAATTGAAAAAGGGTTTTTAAAAATAACAAACTTTCAAGTTTCAAATTACATCATACAGCAGTTTTTTATTTAAAAAAACTATTGTATCCACATTTTTATTGAAAGGTTTTGTGGCATGAATTTGAGCGGTCGCAACGAGATTAGTGAGCAAGGCAAGAAGTAGCACTCAGAATGATAAAAATAAACTTCACGAGAGAAGCACAAAGTTATTGTCATCCTAAACCTATCTTTCGCCCTATCTTTGAAGGTTCTCGTTATTCACTCCGTTTGAGATCAATACCATAATCGACACACCAAGCCACGCTAAATAACCTCTTAATATCTACCTTATAACCCTCTCGTGCCCATCAATTTTTTAATTTTGCTCCCTAAAATTTTTTGGTTGCTGGGCACGAACAAAAAAGAACACTGAAATTCACAGTGTTCTTTTGTTTTTTAACACATTATGTGCAAACAACTTTGTTAGTTAATGAATGCACCTTGGCATAATGGTTTTTGATTGTGTTGGTGTTCCTAAATATCTTTAAAATTGCAAAGTTCAAAATTGTTCCAAACATTTTCTTCAAAAGCGTTTTTTAGAGCAAAAAGTTCATCTTCACGGGCAAGATAATTTGTTTGACTCATGGTAAACTGGTCAACATAGC
>CAVEAP010000020.1:0-1500 GCA_963613725.1 Mediterraneibacter torques | reverse complement strand
TAGCCGGGTGTGGTCATTATTTCGGCAATTCCAGATTGATTTTTCAAAAATTTTGCAATCATTTTTAATTCCAAAACAGATTTGTTTGGGCTTGCGTGAAAATCTTCAACAAAAAAGTTAGTTGTTTTCAGGTTTTTCATCTTTGCTAGATTGTATGTTTTTGGTGTCATGGAACGAACTGGAAGATTGTATTTTTGTGCTAATTCAAGATAGGCATCATAAACTTCTTGTGAGGCATAAAAGTAATGGTGAAAATCAAGATGGCTAGGGATTAGACCAAAACTTAAGAATTTTTGTATTTGTGCTTCAAGTTCAATTTTAACTTCATTGTATTTTGCAAAAAATGGCATAGAACACATATAATGAAAATTGCCATTGGGTTCTAGCAAATTCTTAACTTTGTTTTGTGGCGCTGTTGGTTTGCCGTGTGTGAGATTAAGATGCACTCCAACATTTGTGAAATTATATTTTTTTATTAAATTAACAGCATCTTCGCAAAAAGCCCCATTCACAAAAAGAGAAGCACTTGTCAAAAATCCTTCTTCAAGTCCTTCACAAATTCCTTTGTTGATGCTTTGGGAAAGCCCAAAATCTTCGGCGTTTATGATAATTTTCATATGTCTTGTCCTTTTTTAGTTGAATTTGTATTATATTCATATAAAAAAAGTTGCAAATTTGTTGCAACTTTACTCTTATTCCTTAACTGTTTTTTTTGCGTCACTAAGCAAACGAGCAAGGGAAGATTTTTTGTTGCTTGCCGTGTTTGCGTGATAAACGTTGTCAAGTCTTGCTCTGTCAATCAAACTAAAAAGCACATTAAGTTGCTTTTCAGCATTTTCGAATTCACCAGCTTTAACAAGTTCTCTGTATTTGCGAACTTCTGTTGCAATGTGGCTCTTTTTTGATTTGTTTGCTTGATGAGCAATTTCGTTTGTAACGATTCTCTTTTTTTGTGATTTGATGTTTGCCAATGTCTTTTCTCCTTCAATAATTATGTATTATATTTTAACATAAAATTTTAATTAAAGCAAGGGATTTTTAACATTTTTTTTAAAAAATCTTTAATCTTTTTATTTTTTAAGTGAAAAATTATCATTTAAAAAAATCTTTTCATAAAGTAATGTTATGAAAGATGATAATCTTGTTTTGTTTTTGGATAGTGGAGTGGGTGGCATAAGCATCCTTACTCAAACCAAAAAATTGTTAAATAGTTTAAATTTTGTGTTTGTTGCTGATTTTTTAAATTCTCCTTATGGTCAAAAATCAAAAAATGAAATCAAAAAGATTGTTTTGGACAATATAAACAAATTTTACGAACAGTTCTCGCCAAAATGCGTGGTTTTGGCTTGTAACACAGCAACAGCAGTTGCCTTAAAAGATGTTAGAAAAAAATTTGAAAATCTTGAAATTGTTGGTACTGAACCAGCAATTCTGCCAGCTTTAAAACAAAGTTTTAAGCGAGTTTTAGTGCTTTGTACTCAAGCAACAAAAAATCATAGC
>CAVEAP010000019.1:1189-10022 GCA_963613725.1 Mediterraneibacter torques | reverse complement strand
TAATATTTTTGTGCTTCTTCTAAAAAATTAGAAAATTTTTCAAAGCAATCTTCTTTTTCTAAATTAAAAGCAAAAACATTTCGGCTTTTTTGGTGTTGAAGACTTTTTAAATTTTTAGGTTCACACACAACAAATTTTGAATAATTTGACATATGTTTTGCTTTTAGATTTTTTGAACAAAAAGAAACAAAAGGAATTTCAAGTTCAAGAGCAACTTTTCGTGCCACTTTGCCAACTTTTTTGTTTGAAAGCACAAAAATCATATCACTTTCGCAAACCGCTTCTCTAATTAAATCTTCATTTGATTTTGCTAAATTAAAATTTGACCTACTTTTTTTAATGGGCAAAACAAAATCACAAGTTTTGTCTGGCCCCAAAATTTTGGCATCAAAATGTGTTTTTAGGCAATTTAAAAATGTTTCAAATTGTTTGTTCTTAAAAAAGAAGTCACTTACAATGGTAACTTTCATTGGCGTTTCCTTTTGTGTTTTTATGGATAATATTATACTAAAAATTAAGCAAAAAGTAAAGTGTTTTTTGTTTTAGAGTCCTTTGCTTGTGTTAGTTTGCACTTTTCAAACAAAAAAATTGCGTAAAAAATAAAATAAATTAAAAAGTTTGTATAAAAAAAAAGAGGGATTATCCCTCTTTTCTTATGCAAAACCCCAAGTTGCATAAAGTGTTGTGTTGCTTGATACTGTCATTGTTGTTGATGGGGTGTTTTTATTTGATGTGTTAAAGCCGTCGTGCCAATATGTTCCCACGTTTTTTACTGACTTTTGTTGTATTATTGCAACATTTGTGCATCCACTTGTGTTCCAACCAATAATGTTCAAAATAAATTCTTCTTTGTATGGTGTTGTTAGAGCACGATGTGATGAAGCATGATTAACATTTATTTTTGTGTAAATGTTTCCATTTCTTAAATACGGCAAGTTGTAGGTAAATGAAGAATTTTCATCTCCAGCCCAAGAAATAGTTGTGGAATTTGCTACACCAGATGTGTTTACTGTTTTGTCACCCCAACTAAGAGCCTTAAATTTATTAGCAGTATCAAGTTGAGCACCATTTACCGTAAAGGATGCATCAAATGTGATTGTTACACTTTTTGTTTTGGTGAAATTTGCTAAAATTGTTGTTGCACTGCTTGGCATTGTTGTTAAACTGCTGTTCCATGATGCAAATGTGTAAGTCATTTTGTAATTGCCAAAGTTTTTGTTTGCTGTGCTTGGTTTGTTGTTGTTTAAGAAATTCAAAATGCTTTCGCCAACTTCAAAGGCTTGTTTGCGTGTTTGAAGAACGCAAGAACCATCAAAGCCATAGGTGGAACTTAAGGTCAAATAAAATTCAACTTTTTCGCTCCATTTTGCGGTTAACTTAAATGTTGTTTGAGCATCACTTTCTGGCATGATTGTTTCGGAAAATTCGTTGCCGTTTTCATCAAACCAACCCGCAAAGGTGAATGTTTGTTTTGTAGTGCCATCATCTTTGATTTGTTCTGAAAGTGTTGGAAGCAAAATACTGTCCCCAGCAAGAGCTGTGATTGAGTTTCCTGAAACACCATCAAAGTTTGCATCAAATTCAAGTGTGTTGTAGTAAGTTACATTTGCAACTTCCCAAACATCAACAAGGCTAAATTCAGTGTCCGTTCCAAATGGCATTGTTTCAAAGGTTACAAGTTCGCCATCAAATGCCCAACCTTTAAATTCAAAAGTTGTTTTGTTTTGACCAATGTTATCAACATCAAAAGTTTTAACTAATGGAGTTGGAAGTGTGATGCTTTCGCCCTCTGCTTCAACAAGATTTTCAAGGCTTTCAGCATCAAACCATGTGGTGCTTGACTTAAAGTTGATTGTGCGAAGATTTTGCTCAAAAATGTTCCATGATGCCACAAGTGTAACATCGTTTTCTTGAATTGTTGTGCTGTCAGAAAATTGCTTGCCATCAAGTGTCCACCCAACAAATGTAAAGGTTGTTCGCTTGGTTTCAGTGTTTTCAACATGTGTTTCAAGACTTGAAAGAGCAATTTTGCTTCCCACAAGATTTGTGATTGTTTCTGGTGCTACTGCAAAATCATAAACCGCATCAAAACTTACGGAGCGATAATATTTTGTGTCAACATTCCATTTTGCAATCAAGCAAACATTGTGGTTTGGCATTGTTTTGAATGTTTGCGCAGTGCCATTTTCGGTCCAGCAATCAAAGTTGAAGGTTTTTAGTGTTCTTGAAATTTCTTTGTCATCAACAACAAAGTTTGTGCTGTTTGAAGGGCTTGAAACATCAATTTCAGTTCCTTCCAAAGCGGTTATGCTTGAGCAATTTGACCAATTAACCCCAGTGTCAAAACTGATTGTGTGATAGTTTTGAACAACAACATCCCAAAGGGCAGTTAGAATGATTTGTTTTGTTTGTGTGGTTGGCATAGCCGAGAAATCAACAAGATTTTTGTTTCCATCAAGCCAACCAACAAAGGCATAAGTTGTTTTTGTTTTTGATTCACCATCTAAAACAATGCTTGGATTGTCATCTTTAACAAAAGTGCTGTTTGTTGGAGCATTTAGTTTAATTCCAGCACCCTCCAAAGTTTTTAGGCTTTGTTTGTCTGACCAACTGTAACCAGTGTCAAAGGTTATTGTGCAGTAATATTCTGTTACAACATTCCATTTTGTGATTAAGTTAAAGTTTTTGGTTGGCATTTGAGTTGCACTGAATTGATTGTTGTTTTCATCAAACCAACCCACAAAGGTTGAAGTTACTTTTGTCACTCCGTCATCTTTGATTTGTGTTTCAAAGTTTGGCAAAGTGATGTTTTCACCCTCCAAAGTGGTGATTGAGTTTGCAAAAAGCCCCTCAAAGTTTGCATCAAAATTCAAAGTTCGGTAAAACTCGGTTACAACATCCCATTTTGCATAAAGGTTGATGTTTTCTTGTCCCACTTTAACCGAAGTGATTTTGCTTCCGCTAAATTCTGGGTTGTCAAACCAACCAACAAAAGTTGATGTTACTTTTGTCACTCCGTCATCTTTGATTTGAACTGAAAGTGTTGGAAGATTGTAGGTGCTTCCCTCAAGAAGTTTTTTGCTTGAATCTAAGGTAGTGGAATAGTTGCTGTTTTGTGTTATTGTGCGATACATTGTTGTTTGGCTGTTCCATTTTGCATAAAGTGTTGCTCCTCCACGAGGAATGTAGAATGAGGTTAGTTTGTTTCCATTTAAGGCAGAGTTGTCAAACCAACCAGCAAAGAAATAAACCGTTTGCAAAATTCCATTGTCAAAAGTGCTTTTTGATGGAGTAGGAAGCCCAACGGCGTTTCCAACTTGACCAGAAGTTGATGAAACACTGTTTCCGCCGTTTGAATTGAAGTTTACGGTGAATGAATCACCACTTCTTTTAAGATTGTTGTCATAGCCAACATATTCGGCATTTTCGTTGTAACCATAATTTGCAATATAGTTTGTTGCATTGCTTACATCAACCGATGAACCAATGTCGTTAAGTGTCATGTTGCTTGTTGACAAAGTCATGGTTACGTTGCTTGCAAGAGGCATATACAAACTGAAGTCAAGTTTGTGAACATAATCTTTGTTTTGAGTGCTTGAGTTGTTGATTGTGCTGATTTTGATTGTTGCATTTCCAAGTTGGCTGTTGTTTGAAAGTTCTTCCATGTTGATTACAACAGTGTGTTGATTTGAGCCATTGTAGGAATACCCCTTCAAAACATTGCTTGGGTCAATCACATGACCTTTTGATTTGTCAATAGATTCTTGAATTGCATTCATAACAGCACTTTCAAATCCAATTCCAAATTTAAGAAGATAGTAATCAAAGTTGCTTGCAAAGTTTGAAGCACTAACTTTTGCTTTTCTTTCATATTTATCTCTAATTAAGGAAGTTGTGTCATCATAACGATAAACATAAACATAACCATCTTTGTAGAAAAGTGTTAATTCTCTTGTTCCCAAATAACCAGTGTCATCATTGACAATTGGAATGATTGGAATGTTTGAGATTTTAAGATAACCAGTTATGCTGGTGCCAACTTTTTTGATTCCAGCCGAAAGATTGACTGTTTTGTTAATGTCAACACCCAAAATTGTTGCAACAATTTTTACGGTTGCCGAAATTTTGTAGTCATTTAGGTTGGTGGTGTTCAAAATTGCTTTCAAAAGACCACTGCTTTGTGAAATGTCAATAAATTGGTCAGTTCCAGTCATTGCACTGATTCCTGCAAACTTTTTGAAGTTTATGGTTAAGTTAAAGTTTTCAGTGTCGCTAACACCTGTGTAGATGTTTTTGAACACAATTTGCGAAAGTTCGCCATCTTTTTGCTGAACAACAACAGTAATATCCTTTTGCCCCGCAACACTGCTGTTGATTTTGCTTCCGTCAACAACAACGGTAAATGTGCTGTCTGTTAAAGCAAAAGATTTGATGTATTTCAAAATGTCAAATGGGTTTGCAAGGTCAATGTCAAGAACAGAATTAAGGTTTTCCATGTCAATTCTCATGTCATCATCAATCACTCCCAAAAGGCTGATTGAGGCAGGGTCAATACCCAAAAATTGAAGGGCAATAATCATTATTTCTTTAATACTGTTTCGGCTTAGGCCAAGTTTAAGCCCATTGTAGTTTGCATAAAGATAGTTGTTTGCAAAATCAAGTTCAACTTTGTGTGAGTCATTTGCGTTGCTTGTGCTTGTGAGTATTCCACCAGTTTTAAGTCTTAAATTGTTGGTGTTTGTTGCATCAATTGCAAAACCAAAATTTCCACCATAGGCTTTTGCGTTATTCCTAAACACATCAACAACGGCATCAACATTTGCTTGTTTTGCTTTAATAACTTTCATAACGGCATCAATGTTGCCAGTCAAAACAGTATAATGTTGATATTTGCTGTCGTCAAAACTGCTTAGGTCAAGAACAGTTTGCGAGGTGTTGCTTAAACTCAAGTCAAACAAACCTTCTTGCTTAACGGTTATGGTGTTAATGATGTTGTCAAAGTCAAGAGTTAACACAATTCCATTAAAGTTCACCATAAAGTGGTTGTTTGACAAACTGATGTCCAAAATTTGCTTAAACAAAATGTCCATAATGCTCAAACCTGCCATGCTGTTAAGGTCAAGACCAATGTTTGCATTAAATGAATTGTTTGCCCAATCAATAAGGTCATCAAGTTCATCAAAGCCAAGTTTTAGTGCCATTCCTGCAATATCCACAAAAACGCTGTCATCTTTAAGGGTAATGTTAACATCAAGTCCTTTGAATGTGGTTGAAAGTGTGCCTTCCAGTCCATTTTTGGTAAATTTCACACAATAATTGATACCCACAGTGTTTTGGGCGTTCAAAAGTGTGAAGTTAACAGTTCCAGTTCCAGCAATTGTCATGTCAGACGAGAACACATTAACGCAATCAAAAAGTTTTAACAAGTCTTTTGCCTTAATTAAGTTTTCCGAAAGTGGAGCAATTGCTTCAAATTCCTTAACCTCAATTTCAGCAAATGTCAAATTTTTGATGTTGCCATTAAAGGTTATTTTGCTTAAATTGCCATTATCAAAAGTTAATTTTGCGTTTTGTGAGTCATAGTTTGCACTAAGGCTTAAAACATTTTTGTCTTCACAAAGTTGAGCTTCAAACTCTGGTGCTTGTGTGTTTAGAAGTGTTAAAACATCGGTTAAGTCAAGAGTTTTTAATTTGTCCAAAGTTTTGCTTAAAAACTTGTCTTTTTCGGTTATTGCAAGTTCATAAAGTTGCTCATAGGTGTTGGTAAGATAACCTTTAAATGTGTTAATCACTTTAACAATTTCATCTTTGTCAAAATTTTCAAGTTGACTGAAATGTGATTTAAGTTCTTCAACCTTACTTAAAACATCAAACACATCATCAAGATTTCCGCTTAGGTGATAAATTCCCACGCTGGCATAAAATGTTGTGCCAACGATGATAACTTCGATGTCTTGCTCAAAAAGGGTTGTGTTAAGTTTTAGTTTAAGGTCTTTTTCACTAAGGTCTGCCAAAACGGTTGCGGTGTATGTTTGCTCATCAAATGTTCCACACACTTCAAAGGAATACTTTTTGCCCAAAACATAGTTAAGGGTGTTTTGCATTGCGTTTTTAAGAGTGCCAAATGAAACAGCGTTTTCTGGAAGTGAGATTAATGCTTCGGCTTTAAGATTGTTCAAACTAATTTCATACTCTCCCACTTTTGCGGTAACATCTTGCAAACTGCTTGGATAGTTAAACACAAAACTGTTTTCAGCAAACACAACTTTTGTTTGGTTAATGGTGAGGCTGAGTGCAAGTTTTTCAAGGTTTTCCAAAACTTTGTTTGAAATTCCGTTCAAAACAAGCATGGTTTTTGTTGGCACAAAGTTTTCCAAAATTTGCAAGTCTGGATGTCCTGATGTGCTTGAAAGCTTGCCCTTAACACTCTCAATGTTCATTTCATTTGCAATGTTTTCAAGTTTATCTAAAAGTCCAAGTTCGCCCAAAAGTTCTTTGATTTCCTCAAAGGTAATTTTTGCCGTAACCCCTTTAATCTCAACATAAGCCGTTTTGTTTTGGTAGGTCAAAGTGATTGGAACGCCCATAAGGTTTGCACTAACCTTGGCACTGCTTGCAAAGATGTCTTCAAAGTTAAGAACCACAGCAAAATCAGCGCTGATTGTTTGCCCGTTATAGTTAAAAGTTAAAGTTCCAGAAAGTTCTTTTTTGTTATAAACTTCACTTGCAAAATCTAAAATTGGAGTTATGGTTTTAAGGTCGTTAAATGAAAGTTTGCTCACCGCAATTTCAAGGTTTTCGTTTGCCTTAACCAAAACTTTTGCGTTAAGGTTTTCGCCAGAAATGGTAAGTCCAGCAAATGTTTGGTTTTCAAAGTTAAGAGCAAGTGTGCTACCATTCAAGGCACTGTTTAAAAGTTGTTGCACAAATGTGTTTTCGCTTTCAATTTTAAGGAGTGAAAGAAGATTTGCAAAAGTAACTTTAATTTGCTCGTTTGTGTTTGAAAAGCCCATAACAAAGTTAGTTAAATCAAACTCATCAAAGGTAACTTTGTTTTTAAGACTTGATGTGTTGCTTTCAATTTGTTTGGTTAAGTTATCTTTGATTTGCTCGGTGTTAATTTCAATTCCAAAATCTTTAAGTTTTGCAATCAAGTTTTTAGCGTTTTCAAAAGTTGTTTTAACTCTGATTTTATCAACGCTAACAAACACTTCGTTTTCAATAAGCCAAACATTGATGTTTTTTCCAAAAAGGTTTGCAGAGAAATGCGCCTTAAAGTTTTCGGTTAAATCAATTTCATAATTAACTTTGTATGTGCTGTATGGGGTGATTGCAAAATTAACGCTTCCCTCAAACTTGTTTGTTTCAAACATTTGTTTGGTGTTTTTAAACATCTTAATAAGGTCTAAAACTGAAACATAACTGTTTTCTTCAATGATTGGAGCATTAAATTTGCTGTTTAGTGTGGCGTTAACTTTTGTGTTTTCATAACTAATGTTAAGGTTAAAGTCTTTTGCATAATCAATGCTTGCGGTTATGCCATTTGCACTAACCAAAAGTGTTTTGGAGTTAAGCCCAAGGCTGAGTTTACCAAACACAAAGTCCAAAATCTCATCAAAACTCATGTTAAGCCCAAAGTTTTGCAAGATGTCTTGAGGTGATTTGCTTGCATCAAGTTTTTGCTTTGCATCTTTAACTTGGCCTAAAATTTCATTTTCGCCCAAAAGTTCATTTGCAAAAGCAAGAACATCATCAAAGTTTTCACTTGCCACCTTAACTTTAAAACCATTGATGTCTGCAAAGATTGTGCCATCCAAAAGAACAGCATTTATCTCAATTCCCTTGAAACTTAGGTTTGCATAAGCACAAATTGTGTTGTTTTCAAACTTTGCTCCAAACTCCAAAGGAAGAACAATTTCTTTTCCACCAATTTGGGTGGTTAGAATTGCCTCTCCGCCAAAGGCAAATTGCTTGGTGAGGTTTGTTGTGTTAAAAGTTTCATGTGTTTTTGTGATTAAATTCACAAGATTGTGTGCTTCAATATAGTTTTTTGTTGGATTAGCAAAAATTTGTTCAAAATCAACAATTTCAAAATCAATTGAGGACAATTTGCTGTCAACATTTTGATAACTTATTTTTTTGAATTCGTTGTTATAAAACTCCAAATTTACAAAATTGTTTTCAAAAAAAGCATTAACAAAAGTTGTTAAATTTTGTTTTTCACAGTTAATTCCAAAGTTTTGGCTTGGAGCAACAAAAGCAAGTTTTAAAAGTGTTTTTAGGTCAATGTCAAAGTTTGTTTCATTTGTTTTTTGTTTTAAAAATTCTTTTGCTTGCTGAATTGCTTCCAAAACTTTTTCGTAAGGGTTTGTTGCAACATCACGGCAAACATCAAGTTTGCTTAAAACAAAATCTAAATCAAAATCAACATAGTTGTGAGCAATTTTAAACAGATTTGAAAGGTCTTGCAAACCACACTTAAAGTTGTAGCTGTCAAAACTTACAAAAACATTTGTGCCAATCACAACAATTTCAAGGTCTTTTTGCAAAAGTTTGGTGGTAATTTTTAATTTCAATTCATTTTGAATGTCAGCAAAAACTTTTGCATCATAGTTTTGTCCAGCAAAAGTTGTTGCCATTTCAAATCCAAATTGTTTGCGTTCAAAATAAGCAAGTGTTTTTTCTTTCAGTGTTTTAAGTTCAGGATAAGCAACAAAATTTTGCGGAGCCGAAATTTCAAAATCAAAATTAAAATCAAAGGCTTGAACCAAAACATTTTTAGCATTAACTGAAACAACATCAACTTGTCCATTTTTGTAACTTGCTCTTACAC
>CAVEAP010000019.1:0-1179 GCA_963613725.1 Mediterraneibacter torques | reverse complement strand
AAAATTTTCATCACCCATAAAGTGCGACAAAAATTTTAGTTGTTCAAAATTTTGGTCATAGTTTGCCAAAATTACATCAAGCGATTTTCTTGCATCAAACTGTTTGATTGCATTTTCAAATTTGCTTAAAAGATTTTCTTGTTCCAAAATGTCAAACACTTCATTTAAGGTTATTGAAAATCCAAATTCATCAAACAAAACAAAAATTGTTCGGTTTTTAAGGGTTAGTTCAAAGTTTCTGCCCAAGATGTTAGTTTTAACAAAAACTTCGCTGTCCAAAATGTTTTCAAAATTTGGTTTAAGTTTAAAGTTAACATCAAGGTTCATGTCCTCAAAAAAGATGGCAAGTTTTCCGCTCAAAGCTTTTTTGTCAAAAAGATTTTTTGAAAATTCAAGCAAAGGTTCAAGATTTGCAAGGTTTTGGAAAGTTTTGTTTTGGTCTGGCAAAATTTCAAGCTCTTTGTTGATTTCAATGCTTGTTGCAAAACAAAGGTCTTTGTAGATTACACTTAGTTTGTTAAGTTTTTCATATTCAAAATCAATGCTGATTTGTGCATTCAAAACATCCATTTCAATTTTGTTTGCATCAATCAAAAGTTTTTGAACAAAAGATGCAAGATTAACATTTGAAAGGTCCAGAGTTGTTATGTCAAAATTGCCAAAATGAGAGCCAATTTTTGATAATTCCAAAAGTTCTTGTGGAACAAAATTCATGACAGCATCGCAAATGTTTTTTGCAAGTTCCGACAAAGTGTCATTCTTAAACACAAAATTCAAAAATTCTTGAGAAAAGTTTTTAAAGTCTTCCGCACTCAAACACAAATTCATGTTTTTGTAACTGAAATAAAAACTTTGACCATCAAACACAATTTGCAAATTGTTTCCCAAAAATGTTGTGCTTGCTTGAACTTTTAAGGTTTCAGAAAAATCAACACCAACCAAAACATCAAATTCACTTTCAAAAACTTGCAAGTTTATGTTAAGGCTTAGTTTTTTGGTGTTTAAAAGTTCTTTGAAAAAGTCCACCTTGCAAACAATGTTTTTAATGTCCAAAAATTCTTCGGCATTTGGAGTTTGTATTTCTTCATTTTGCCCTTCACAAAGTTTTAGGCTAAAAAGTGATTTTTCCAAAATTTGTTTGTTAAAAATGTTTATTTCACAAAGTTTGCTGTCTTGACA
>CAVEAP010000018.1:6118-10774 GCA_963613725.1 Mediterraneibacter torques | reverse complement strand
CTGCGGTCATAAATTCTTCTCCAAAGATTGATTCAATTCAGCAATTTCATTTTGCATTCTCTCAACATCTTCAACAAGTTTTTTTATGAGGTATCGGTGTAGTTGCACTTCATTTTTCAGAGGTTCTTGAATTGTTGGAATTGCACAAGCGTTTTCGCTTTTAATAGGCTTGCAATTCTCTTGATTATTCAAAGCGTTTTTAATATAGCCACGAACAAGTTGGCTGATTGTTGTGTTGTTTTCTTTTGCGAGTTTTTCAAGTTCATCAAAATCGGCTTGGTCAATTCTGATCGAAAGTCGTTTGCCTTCATTGGTTTGATTTTCCATTTTTTTCACTCCTTTTTCCGTGGTTAAATTATATCACATTTTGTGCAAAAAGTCAATAGTGAGGCAAGGGGTTTTTTACTTGAAAATTCACCTACAAAAAATTTAATAAAATTGGATTTTGCAAAAAACAAGCTCCAAAAACATGAAAAAATGTGAATTTCCTGTTGCTTTTTCTGTGTTTTTTCAAAAAAATAAGTTATTTTTTACGATTGCTGTTTTTAAAAAGAAAACAGTTTGGTTCATGAGAATTCACAATTCCAACTGCTTGCAAAAAAGAATAAATTGTGATTGAGCCAACAAATTTCATGCCACGCTTTTTTAACTCTTTTGAAATTTGGTCGGAAAGAGGTGAGGTTGTTTTTCCTGTTTCATAAAAAATTTTATTGCCTGAAAATGACAGTAAAAAATTTTTGAAACTTCCAAACTCTTTTTGTATTTCCGCAAAAATTTTTGCATTTTTTTGACTAGCCAAAATTTTTAGTTTGTTTTTTATGATGTTGTCATTTTCAAGCAAACTTTTAATTTTGTTTTCATCAAAGTTGCAAACTTTTTGAAGGTCAAAATTTTCATATGCTTTTTGAAAATCTTTTCGTTTGTTAAGAACGCACTCCCAAGAAAGTCCTGCCTGAAAACTTTCTAAAACAAGCATTTCAAACAAATATTTTTCATCTAAGTTTAACACACCCCATTCAGTGTCGTGATAAGTTACATAAAGGTCGTTTTTAAGATTACACCATTTGCATCTTTGCATAATAAATTCTCCTTATTGCTGTATTTTAATTTTTAAGATAATTTTAACATAAAACAAAAAAATAAGCAATTTGTTGTGGCTTTCTCACTTTACCTTATATAATAAGCAGGAGAGAACCGCCACCTGTCCCAACATGGAACAGTCCAAGGACATAAATGCCCTAGATACGCTCCACTCACTTCGTTCGCTTCGGTATGACAACAACTAACAACCTCACACTAACTTGGGTGTCATCCTGAACCTATCTTCGAAGACTATCTTTGAAGGATCTCGTTAATTACTCCGTTTGAGAGCAACACCCAATCGACACATTAAGCACTGCAAAACCATGTTTAAATAACCCCATATAAAAACACTTCAATAGAATCCCATCCCCTCGTGCCCATCAATTTTTTATTTGTTTCCTCAAATTTTTGGTTGCTGGGCACGAATCAAAAAAGGCATATGAGAATATGCCTTTTTTGTTTTTTAAATCAACCTTTTTTGTTTTAAAAACCAACCATTTCACTTTCACCTTACAAAAAACCCCAAACAAGTTGGGGGGCAATAAGTGAATTTTTTGTTTGTGTTATAACAAAAATGTGGACTAATGGGCTAGCACTGTTGAAACTAGCGGGATAAAAAAAGGAACAACATATAAATACACCATTCCTTTTTTTATTAGTTTCAAAAATTATTAAATAATGCAATAATTTTTATTATTTATCTAATTTTGTTGCATAAATCAAATTATTTTTGTTGTTTTGCTTCATATTCAGCACGCATTTTTTCAAAATATTCACAGGAAGGAAGTTCGTCAAACACGCCTTTAATTATGTCTGCCGCTTCATCCATAAGTGCTTCGGTGTGGGTTGCTGTGTAACTTGTTCTGATAATGGCCTCACCAACAGGAACAGATGGTGAAATACAAGGGTTAACATAAACTCCACGGTCAAAAAGTTGTTTGCAAGCATAAAAAGTTCTCCAATCATCAAAAGTGTTAATTGGAATGATTGGGGCATCACTTTTGCGAATTGGAATTTGCCTTGTGGTAAGTGCTTTTCTCATATAATCTGAAATGTGTTGAAGATTTGTAACAATTTCAGGGTGTTTTTTAAGATATCTTAAAGCAGCAAGTGCCGATGCAACATTTGCTGGTGGAATTGATGCTGCAAAAATAAAAGGTCTTGAGTTGTGTCTAACATATTCACAAACTTCGTGAGTGCAAGCCATAAATCCGCCCAAAGATGCAAGTGATTTACTAAATGTTCCCATAATAATATCAACTTGGTCTTCAAGTCCAAAATGAGATGCTGTTCCTTTTCCGCCTTTGCCAAAAACTCCAAATCCGTGAGCATCATCAATCATAACTCTTGCACCATATTTTTTTGCCAAAGCACAAATTTCTGGAAGTTTGCAAAGTTCTCCGCCCATACTAAACACACCATCGGTTACAATCAAAATGCCTTTGTCTTTTTCGATGCTTTGAAGTTGTCTTTCAAGGTCTTGCATGTCATTGTGTTCATATCTCAGCATTTTTGCAAAAGAAAGTCTGCAACCATCATAAATACTTGCGTGATTTTCTTTGTCGCAGCAATGGCACTTATAATTCCAAGGTTCGACATAAAACCAGTTGAAAAAGTTACAACATCTTCTTTTCCCAAAAACTCTGCAAGTTCTTTTTCAAGTTCCATGTGCATATCCAAAGTTCCGTTCAAAAATCTTGAACCCGAGCATCCAGTTCCATATTTTTCAACTGCTTTAATGCTTGCTTCAACAACTTCGGGGTTGCTGGTAAGTCCAAGATAGTTGTTTGAACCAATCATAATAACTCGGTGCCCTTCCATGTTCACAACAATGTCTTGACCACTGTTAAGATAGTGAAAGTAAGGATAAAGGTTGTTTTCCTTTGCTTTTTTTGCCACATCATATTTGGCACATTTATCAAATAAATCCATTTTAATATTCTCCATTTAAAAAAAATATGAATTAATTATAACACATAAAATCAAACTTGACTAGCAAATTAAACACAAAAACAAAAAATTTTTTAGACAAATTGCACAAAAACACTTGTTTTTTTAATGATTATGTTGTATATTTAGACAAGGAGCGAAAAATGATTGAATTAAAAAATGTTTGTTTGGGTTACAACAAAGAATATTATGCACTCTGCAACATTAATCTAAAAATTGAAGACGGTGAGCGAATTGCTCTTGTGGGCGAGGAAGGAAGCGGAAAAACCGCACTTCTAAGGCTTATTGCAGGGTTAGACCAAAAGCAAGAGGGTGAAATTTTCTTAAATGGAATTGCCATTGAAAAGGTTGATTTTCTAAATGACATTTCATTAGGTTATTTGTCTAGCAAAGCAGTTTTTTTTGAAAACAAAACAGTGCAAAAAAATCTTGAATGGGTGCTTAAAGTTCACAAAGTGCCAAAGCAAGAATGGAAAAACAAAATTGATTTTGTGCTAAATGAATTTAAGATTTTGAACCTAAAAAAAGAGCGTGTTGGCAGGCTTTCAAAAAGTGATCGCAGGCTTGTTCAAATTGCAAGACTTGCCCTAAGACCTTTGGACATTTTGCTTTGTGATGACATCGAAATGAATCAAGATGAGCGAACTTTTATAACTTTGAATTCGGCACTTCGAAAACTTGTTGACATGGACAAAAAAAACAAAATTGTGATTTTGACTTGCTCTAATCCAAAAAGTTGCAGAGGCATTGTTTCAATAAAAATAAAAATGGTTTCAGGAAGCATTGAATTGGAGGAACAAAAATGACCAAAAAAAAAGAAAATCAAACTTTAACCGAAGATGTTTTGTCTGCACTTTCACGCTCAAAGGTCATGGAAATAAAAGACCTTTTTGAAAAAAAGGGCATAAAAGAATTTTTGAGCAATCAAGAACTAAAAACCACCGCCCAAGTGCTTTTGCAAAACAATCTTAATGTTTGCAAAGCAAGCAAACAAATTTTTATGCATCGAAACACACTTTTATATCGTGTTGCAAAAATAAAAAAACAAACATCGTTTGACATGAAAAATTTTGATGATGCCATGTCCATAAAAACTTTGCTTATTTTGTTTGAACTTTATGGAAACTAATGGTGCATTAATTTCAAACAGCACACAAAACTTTAAGGAAGAAATTTTAGTTTCTTCCTTTTTTTATGCAAAAAATCAGTCTTCACAACGCTTTAAATTTTCAACAAAACAGGGGCTGTCTTCTTCTTTTTTTGTTGATTTCAAATTTTCAAAAAGTTCTTTAAAAATTTTTGCAATTTCCAAAATTGTCTTTGGGTCAAAATTCAAAGTTTGCTTTTGGCTTTCTTGGTGTGATTGGGGTGTTTGACCAAAAGAACTTTGTCCAAAATTGTTTTTTGATTTTTCAAAATCTTGCTGATTAAAAAAAGTTTTTTGTTGTGGGTTAATTTCAAATTTTGGCAGTTGCCAAACTTGGTCGTTGGGGTTTGGCAAATTTGGTGCGGTGTTTTGGCTTGGCTGTTCGTTTTTTTGCAAAAACAAAGACAAAACACGAGAAATCATGTCCATTTTGTCCCCACCAAAAATTTGTGAAATTGTGTTAAAAAGATTGCCAA
>CAVEAP010000018.1:0-6054 GCA_963613725.1 Mediterraneibacter torques | reverse complement strand
ATATTATATGACTTCATATAATAATAAGTGAAAAAAGGAGAATTTTATGAACATAAAAGATTTTGCAAAACAAAACAAAACTGCAAAACCAAAAAATTTTGATGAAAACAAAACAAAAGAAAATTATGATGACCTTGTTCAAGAGTTTTTGAAGCGCTATGGCAAAATGAATGAAAACCAAATGCTTTTTGAAATGTTTGAGTTGGTAAAACAAAAAAAAGAGCAAGGCACTTTTGATTTTTCTCAAATTGAAAATGCTTGCAAATCAGTTGCACCTTTTTTAAATAATGAGCAAAGAGATTACATGTATTCATTGTTAGAGAAGTTGCGATGAATCAATTTTTGGTGTGGGTAAGTGATTTTGCATATGCAAAAAGTGTTTTTGAAAAACATTTCAAACAAAACATCTTGGCAGAAACAAAAAATCTTGGCGTTTTTGCAATGAATTTAAACAAAACTCAAGTGGAACAAATTTTAAGATTTTGGTTTGTTAAAAGTGTGCTCCCATCGCAAAAATCAGATGTTTTGCTAAAAAAATCTCGAAAATTTTTGAAAATTGACCATTTACATAAAAAAGGTTTTTTGGGGCAAGGTGTTTGCGTTGCTGTTATTGACACAGGGTGCCATCCACATCTTGATTTTGTTCTTGGAAAAAACAGAATTTTGTGCTTTAAAGATTTTTTGCAAAACAAAACAACCCCCTATGATGACAATGGGCATGGAACTTTTGTTGCAGGCGTTTTGGGTGGAAATGGAATTTCAAAAGGTGGAAAATTCAAAGGAATTGCCCCGGCTTGTAATTTTGTAATTTTGAAAACGCTAGACAAAAATGGCGAAACGCTTGCACACAACATTTTAATTGCAATGCAGTGGGTTTTGGAAAATGCAAAAAAATTTAACATAAAAATTGTTTGCATGAGTTTTGGAAGTGATGTGCAGGGGCAGAATGATCCGTTAATCAAGGGTGCGGAAAGTTTGTGGCAAAATGGACTTGTGGTCGTTTGTGCGGCAGGCAATGATGGTCCAACGCCAAATTCCATCAAAAGTCCAGGGGCAAGCCCAAGCGTAATAACTGTTGGAAGCACAGGCAGGTTGCAAAAAAACAAAAGTCCAGAACCTGCAGATTTTAGTTCACAAGGGCCAGCCTTTAATTTTTTTAAGCCCGATGTTTTGGCTCCGGGGGTTGAAATTGTTTCAACAACAAACTCAAGCAAATTCTACACTCAAATGTCTGGAACAAGCGTTTCAACGCCCTTTGTTGCGGGATTGTGTGCTTTGGTTCTTTCAAAATATGATTTAAGCCCCAATGAATTAAAATTTTTTTTGCAAAAATCGGCAACAAAAACAAACTTTTCTCAAAATCAGTCGGGCAGTGGGCTTATTAACCCCTTAAGCTTGTTTGAACTGTTAAAAAATTGGTTTTGACACAATCAAACAAAAAAAGCGTAAAATCGCTTTTTTTTGTTAAAATTTGGCTTTAAAAAAAGTGTAAAATAAGCAAGGTTAGGAGGCAAATATGCAAGTTAACGCAAAAACACTAAACAACACCCTTTACATAAGTCTTGTTGGCGAACTCGATGAAAATTCTGCTGGGTTTGTTCGGGAAATTTTAGACAAAGATTTTTCTGGAACATTTTGCAAACAGGTGATTTTGGATTTAAGCGAGTTAAGTTTTATGGACTCCACTGGAATTGGAGTTTTGATTGGACGCTACAAAAAGTTAAAAGAAAAAAACATTCCAATTTTTTTGTCCAATCCAAACAAGCATATTGACAAAATTTTAAAAATGACGGCAATTTATGAAATTATGCCAAAACTAAATTAAAAGGAGAACGCATATGAAATATCTAAATCATTTGCATCTAAAATTTGATTCACTTTCGGTAAATGAAGGCTTTGCAAGAAGTGCGGTTGCTGCTTTTTGTGTTCAAATCAATCCAACACTTGATGACATAACCGACATCAAAACAGCGGTGTCCGAAGCGGTTACAAATTGTGTTGTTCATGCTTATCCAAAAAGCATTGGGCAAATTGAAATTTTTGTTGGGCTGGGGGTGGATTTTGTTGACATTCAGGTTAGCGACAATGGTGTTGGAATTGAAGATTTAACACAAGCAAGGCAACCATTTTTCACCACCAAACCAAATGATGAGCGTGCTGGAATGGGGTTTACTGTAATGGAAAGTTTTATGGACAGTTTAACGCTTTCTCACAACACTGGGGGCGGAGTAAAGGTGTTTATGACAAAAAAACTTGAGCAAAAAAACAAGATGGCACAAAACCTAAAAAATGGCTGACAAAAATCAGCAACTTTTGCATCTTGCCCAAAATGGCGATGAAGATGCAAAAAACAATTTAATAAATCAAAACTATCCTTTAATCAAAAGTGTCATAAAACGCTACAAAAACAAGGGCATTGACTATGATGACCTTTTTCAACTTGGGTGTGTTGGTTTTGTGAAAGCCATCAACAATTTCAACACAAGTTTTGGTGTTAAATTTTCAACCTATGCAGTTCCAATGATTGCAGGAGAGGTAAAAAGATTTTTGCGAGATGATGGAAGCCTAAAGGTCAGCAGGGCGCTAAAATCATTGGCAATTCAAATCAAAAAATTTGTGGACACCACAAGCCAAAATTCCGCTCCACCAACAATCGAGCAAATTGCAAAACATTTTAATGTTGACACGCAAGAAGTTGTTTTTGCCATGGATTCAAACCTAAGACCTGTCAGTTTGTCCGCAAAAATTGATGATGATGAAGATGGACTTAGTTTGCAAGACTTAATTCAAAGCCCTGAAAGTGATGACTCCATGCTTGACCACATTGTGCTAAAAAATTTAATCAAAAATCTTGATGAGCGTGAGCAAAAAGTTATAATCTTAAGATATTATCGGGACAAAACTCAAAGTGAAATTGCCAAAAGTTTGGGGGTGTCGCAAGTTCAGGTTTCACGAATTGAAAACAAGGTCCTAAAACAATTCAAAAAAGAATTTAAAGCGGGGAGTTAAACAAAAAAAGGAGAGTTCTCTCCTTTTTTGCATTTCTATTTCTCCACAGTTTCATCAAAAAATTCAAGTTCACCTTTTTTCAAAAACAATGTCTTAACAAAAATGTCGCTTTTTTCGGCATTGATAAGTTGGTCGGCAGGTGGGGTGTCAATCAAAAGTTGAAAAAGTGAATTTGCTCTGTCCTCGGCAAAACAAAGTGTTTTTGCAAAAGGATTTTCAAGTGCTTCAAGGGCATCAAGTTTTCTGGTTACAACAACACAAGAGGCATTGTGAAGGCTTGCAATCAAGTTTTTGTCGTTTTTGCAAGCAACAATTTTCACAAAAGGGATGTCCTCTTCAAGAATTTTTTTTGTTGTTTCCGCTCTAAGATTCAAAAGGCAAGCCATTGCAATTCGGCGAACTCTGTTTTGAGAATATCTTTTTGAAACCGCTTTTTCCAAAAAGGCATCAAGAGTGGTGCTTTCTTTTGCGGATAGCACAAGTTTGTTCTCAAATCCTTCAACCACATCAAAATTAAGTTTAAGTTCGCTTGGAGATGTTGTTCGCAGTTTGTAAAGCAAAAGTTTTCCCAAAAGTTCTTCGCTTGGAATGTTTGTTTCTTTCAATCTTTTTGAAAAAACATAAAAACAATTTTTTGGAATATATTTTCTTATGTTCCAAATTCGCTTGCTTTTTTGAATGGAATTTCTTATTTCGCTTGCCGAAGACAGTTTGTAGTCCAAATCAAGTTCATATCCGGGATAGGGCTGTTGTCTTTTCACGGTAATTGGAATAATGTTGCTTTTTAATTTTAAAAGGGCTTTCACATATTCCACTGCCAAAATGTTGTTTGGTTTTGACAAAAGGTCCAAAACAATTTTTGGATTTGAAAATTTAACAAATTCTTTGTGAATGCTTTCGGCAAGTGCTTTAACTTTTGCTGTGCCCAAAGAATAACCTTCATCCAAAAACTCTTGCACAAGTTTTTTGAAAAAAGGTGGCTCCAAATTCAAAAATTTTGCAAGTTCAACAATGCTTGCAATATCTCCACATTCGCTTCCAAAACAAAGATGGGTCACATCTTTAAATTTGCAAACTGTTTTAACCGATGCCATGGCAAAAATTTCGGCATTTGCAACCGAAAAATAGGTGGGAAGTTGAGCAACTGCTCCTGCACCACCACAAATTGCCATTTTTGCTCGTGTTTCTTTGTCCACAATGGTGGGCATTCCTCGTTGGCTGAAGTTTGAGTTCATCACCACCAACACTTCATCACAGCCCGAAAGTTTTTTGCTCTGTTCGGTAATGTAAAGGTGTCCGTTGTGAAAAGGGTTGTATTCTGCAATAATTGCACAAAGTTTCATTTTTTTGTCCTTTTAATTTACTCTATGATTATACAAAAAAACAAAGCAATTTGCAAACAAATTTGGGGTATAAACAAAAATTCTTCAAAATTTTTTCCTTTGGCACTCAAAAATTATTGACAAAACAAAAAAAATAGTATATACTTACCCTCGTAAAGATTTTTTACATATTTTATATTTGGAGGAATTAAACATGGCAACGCCTAAATCGAGAAACTCCAAAGCAAGAACGCATTCGCGTTTTGCAAACTGGAAAATTTCTGGTCCAACAATTTCTGAATGTCCAAAATGCCACGAGCCAAAACTCAATCACAGAGTTTGCAAAAAATGTGGTTATTATGACGGAAAAGAAATTATTGCTTTGGAAAAAGAAAAGAAGCAAGAAAACTAATTTTTTGCAAAAAAAGAGAGAACAAACCTCTCTTTTTGTTTTTTTAACTTGACTTTTCTGCAAAAATTTTGCTATACTAAAAAACAATGAAAAACTTAAAGGAGAATTTTATGAACAAAAAAGTTTTTGTAACAGGTGACAGACCAACAGGAAAACTTCATTTGGGGCATTTGGTTGGGGCACTTCAAAAACGGGTTGAAATGCAAAACTCGGGAAAATATGATTGCTATGTGTTTGTTGCAGACATGCAAGCCCTAACAGACAATGCAAAAAATCCTGAAAAAATAAGAAAAAATGTTTTAGAAGTTGCGTTAGACTATTTGGCTGTGGGTGTTGATCCCCAAAAAAGCACAATATTTTTGCAATCTCAAGTTCCTCAAATTTGTGAACTTACCTACATCTATCTAAATTTGGTAACAGTTTCTCGGCTTGAACGCAATCCAACAGTTAAAAATGAAATAAAAGAAAAAGGCTTTGGTTCAAGCATACCAGCGGGATTTTTGGTATATCCAATCAGCCAAACAGCCGACACAACAGCCTTTATGGCAAACTACATTCCAACAGGTGAAGACCAACTTCCAGTAACCGAACAGGGCAGAGAAATTGTTCGAACTTTCAACAGCCTCTATGGTGATGTTTTGGTTGAGGCCGAGGGAATTTTGGCAAGCAACAAAACTTGTCAGCGTTTGCCGGGGATTGATGGAAAGGCAAAAATGAGCAAGTCTTTGGGAAATGGAATTTTCATTTCAGATTCTCCCGAGGTTGTTCGCCAAAAGGTTTTTGAAATGTTCACTGATCCTTTGCACATTCAAGTCAGTGATCCAGGGCATGTTGAGGGGAATGTTGTGTTCACCTATCTTGATGCTTTTGTAAAGCCCGATTCTTTTGAAAAATATTTGCCTGACTACAAAAATTTGGATGAACTAAAAGCCCACTACCGCAAAGGCGGACTTGGCGATGTAAAAATCAAAAAGTTTTTGATGGATGTTTTAGAGGAAACCTTAGCCCCAATCAGAGAAAAACGAAAGTATTATGAAGCACACATAGATGAAGTTATTGACATATTAAAAAAAGGTAGCGAAAAAGCCCGAAAAGTTGCTGCCGAAACTGTAAAAAAGGTTAGGTCGGCAATGGGCATTAACTATTTTGAAGATGATGCTCTTTTGAATTACTACAAAACAAAATTCAAACAAGAAGAAGACTGAAAATCAGTCTTTTTTTTTACCTTATAAAATAACCCCGAGAGAATCACACTCCCCATGTCATACCGAGCGAAGTCGAGCGTATCTGGACACATCGTGTCCTTGACAA
>CAVEAP010000017.1:0-10901 GCA_963613725.1 Mediterraneibacter torques | reverse complement strand
AAGTTAATGCTTCATAGGAACTTTTGTCAAATGGGCTGTCAAAAACTTGAAGATTTGATGAAAGTTTTACTGTTTTTAAATTAGAGTTTTCCGAAAAAGCATTTTTTGAAATTTGTGTTAGGCTTGGCAAATTGATTGCTTCAAAAGTTGTTTTGGAAAAAGCCATAAAATCAATTTGCCTGAGATTTGAAAAATCAAAGTTTGCAAGTTTTTCGCATTCTGCAAAAGCATAAGCTCCTGCTTTTGAAAGTTCTGGAAGATTTAAAGTTTCAATTTTCAAACAACTGTAAAAAGCATAGGCTCCTGCCAGTTGAAGTTTTTCAAGATTTACGCTGGAAAGGTTTGTTGCGTTTTTGAAACAAGAATCTCCAACCGTTATGGCTTCAGGCAAATTAACACTTTCAAGACTTAGACAGTCTGAAAATGCATAACTTCCAACTAAAACCACACTTGGCAAACTGATTTGAACTAGCCCTGTGCAATAAAAAGCGTTGCTTGACACAATTTGACATTTTGGCAAATCAACTTGTTCTAGTTTAACACAAGAATAGAATGCTCCTGCGTTCAAAGTTCTTGCTTCTTTCATGCTAATTTGTGATAATTTTGTTGAATTTTGATAACCTTGCATTGAAAAAGCATAGGAATCAACAAAAGTAACTTTGCTTAATGTAACATTTGCCAACTTGTAGCACCCGTAAAAAGCATATTTACCAACACTTGTAAGTTCTGGAAAATGCTCATCATCAACATAAGCAAGTGAAAAACATTCAGTAAAACTTTGAGTTCCAATTATTTTAACGCCTGGAGCAAAAATTTCGGTTAATGAACTTTGATAAAATGCTTGAGTGTCAATTTCTTCAACACTTTGTGGAAGATAAATCACACTGCAAGAACTGTAAGCAAAAGCATGTTGTCCAATTTTTGTAATTGTTTGTCCACTGATGGTTTCGGGAATTCTTAAAGTTGTTAGCGTTCCATTATATGCTGTTATTACCCCATTTTGCACCACAAAATTTTCATCGAAATCTGTGTTGTCATAGATGTATGTAATTGATTTTGTGGCACTGCTTGAAACAACATTATTCCCATCTAAAAGCACTGCTATGGCTTTTAGTGTTGTTGTTTTGTCAATTAAAATTGGATTTTCATAAAGCGTTCCATTTGTGGTTGAAGGCTCAGTGCCATCGGTGGTGTAATAAATTTTTGCCAAACCATTTGAGTGGCTGAGAGTCAAACTAAAACTTTCGGTAAAGTTTTCATTGGTTTGGCTGAATTCAACACTTTTCAATGCTGTGCTGTAAGCATATTTTATGTTTGGAAGTCCATAACCATAATATATGTCCCAGCCACTTTCTCCAAGATCAGTTGAACATTCTTTTAGTTTTTCATAAATAGTTTTTGGAGTTAAATTTGTTTCATTCGTGTCTGAATAAAGCAGGGCAATAAGGGCTGATATGTGAGGTGCCGCCATAGATGTTCCACTGAGAACAGTTGTTCCCCCACCCATTTTTGCACTTGTGATGCTGGTTCCCGGAGCACAAAAATCAATGTAATCTCCAAAGTTTGAATAGTTAGAATCAAATGAATAGTTGCTGTTAATTGCCGAAACAGTTATGGCAGTGTCAACATTTGCTGGTGATTGGCTTGAAGCATTTTTTCGTTCATTTCCAGCTGCGGCAACACAAAGTATTCCTTGATTATAGGCTTTGTCAATAATGTTTTTGTAAGTGGTTTGAACACTGCTGTCTTTTGTGCTGTCTGTTCCAAGACTCATGTTTACAGCAACAATGTTCAGTCCACTTTCTTTTTGTTTTAACACATATTTTAGAGCAATGTGAATGTTAACAAAACTTCCCTCTCCATTTGCATCTAAAATTTTGATTGGCAAAATTTTTACATTTTCCAAAGTCATATCAACAATTGTTCCTGAAACATGGGTTCCATGTCCATTTTCATCTTCATAATTTGATGTTTTGCTTCCAGAAACAAAAGATGCCCCACCTGAACTTATGCGATTTGTAAACCACGAATGGTCGGTGTCAATTCCTGTGTCAAGAACTGCAACAACAATTTGCGGAAGTGCTGAAACCTTGACATCATTTAAAAGAAAAGTGGAATATTCCTCTGCACCTGTTGCTTTAACACCCCAAGTGTTTGTGTAAGAAAAACTGTCATTTTTTCCATTGATTTGTGTGTCATCAATGCTTACAACACTGTCAAGATAAACCAAAGCATCAGAATAGTTGTTTTTTAACTGATTAAAAGCTTCTTTTGTTTGGCTTTCGGTTTCATATTGAAAAATGTGCAAATTGCCAAAGCCTTCGGCAACATAACTTGCTTCGGCACTTTCAACTTTTTTTGAAGTTTCCACAACAACACGCTTGGTTTGATAAGGTCTTGTTAGTGTTGCTGTGTTTTGATTGATTTCAACCTCAAAACCCAAATTGTTGGCAACTTCAGTTAAGGAAACAAACAATTCGCCATCAAAAAACTTTGCATTTTGATTTTCTTCTTGATTTTCATCTTCAAAAAAACTAAGGCTTGCAAATTCGTTTGAAATTTCAACACCTTGTTCTTTGTTGCTAACATCAACATTGGTAATGTCTGAAAAAGTTGTAACATCAATCATGTAGGTGGAATCAATCAAACTTGCATCATGGTCAAGATTGATGTGAATTGGCTCGGCATAGTCATTGTTTGCATTTTGCATCATTGTTTGAAAACTTTTTGAGAATGACTCAAAATCATCTGTTTTTGCCGACACAACATTTTTTGGAAATGAAATGCCCAAACAAAACAAACAAAAAACAAAAAACAGTGGCACAAAACTGACTAACTTAAAAACCTTTTTCATTTGATATCCTCCATTTTTATTATAATTTGCATATTTTCAAACTTTATGTAACATTATAACAAAATTTGTCTTTATTATTATAGCATAATAATAAAAAAAATCAAACAAAAAAAGGGGTGCTAAAAAAAATTTTTAAAAAAAATTAAATAATAACACAAAAAATTTGTGCCATTATGCCATTTTTTCACTTTAAAACATACAAATTTAGCCAACATTAAAAACACAAATTTTTTGACAATGATTTTTGAAATAAAAAAAGGAACTTTGCATTCAATTTGCATTGTTCCAATTTTCTAATTTTAAATTAGTTTTTTGTTAAAGTTCTTTTCCGCACTCATCGCAAAATTTTCGGGAAGCATCATTTTTTGCCCCGCAAGACTTACAAACTTTTGTTTGTTCAAGGCTGTGCCCGCAATTTCCGCAAGTTTTATCGGTTGGTTTAACTTCAAAGCCACAATTAAAACACTTTTTCATGTTGATTGTGCCTTGAGGAATTGTTTGGTCTTTGGTGTTTCCAAGATTTGTTTTCATGGCAGAACCTGTCCAAAGCATAATAAAAGCCACAACAAACGCAATAACACCCAAAACACAAATCAAAAGTCCAAAAACAATTTCTAGAATCATAATTGTTACGTTGGCATCTTCAGTTCCAATCATAGAAAATCCATTAACAGCCAAAATAATGCCAACAACACACATAGCAACAGCCAAAACCATCAAAATAATGCTGACAGTTAAAAGCCCTGCTTTCCCTCTTTTTAACACATTTTTACTCATTTTTTTCTCCATTTAATTTTTTTAATTTAATTTACAAACATTGAGAGAGCTGTAATTCCACCAATCACCAAAAGAATTAAAAGAACGGTGAAAAACACTTTTATGCCACTTGTTGGAAGTTTTCCACCAATTTTGCCTGTTTGCCCATTCATTTGAACCACAAATGGCTTTGTTTTGTAAATAAAACCAATTTGATACATTGGAACAAGACGATAAGCATATTTTTCCTCAGCATAGTCGGTTGTCATTGAAAAAGAAACAACGCTTGTGTATTGATAACCTCGCAAAATGGAGGCTTTAATTTGTTCTTCCATTGCTTTTTTTGCATCACTGTAGCAACTGTCAAAAGTTTGTGAAAAATGCTCAACAACATAGCCTAAAATAAAGTTTTCCGAAAACTTGTAAGAACCACTCATGTCGTAAGGCAAAATACCTTTCAGTTGTTTTTGATTTATCAGCGAACTGCTTTCCACAATCAAATCAACATGTTTTAGGTTTTTTAGTCCAGAAATTGGAAATCTGTTGTAGTGTGTATGCCCATTTGAATCACGATGAACTTCCTCTAAAACACCGCTATATTTTGACTTTGTTACCGCATCAAAGGAAAACGAAGGAACATAAATTCCAACAACATTTTCGGCTTTTGCATTTTTTTTGAAAGGTCGTGGCACATAAAACTTTTTCTTTATTTTTGCCTTAAAAATTTCGGCTGCTTGTGTTTCGTCAAACTGAAATGGAATGACTGAATCTGGAACAAAAGATGGAAGTGATTTGCTTTCGGTTACATAACTACTGCCACAATATGGACATTTTTGAGAATATTCCAACTTGTTCAAAATGATTTCAGCACCACAAGTTTGGCAATGAATTGCCTTGTTTTCTTGTTTCCACTGTTCATATGCCTCGTTTTCGGTTGGTTTTTCGGAAATGTCGTGTTTGCTGTATTTTGTTGATTTTTCAAAATCATGCACACTTTGGCAATGCTCACAAAAAAGTTTTTGCGTGCTTGGTTGAAAATTTAGTCCCCCGCCACAATTTGGGCATTTTTGAAAAACCGAATCTAATCTTTTGTTATCTTCCATCTGCTAATTTTTCTCCACATTCAGGGCAAAATTTTGCTCCATCTTTTAGTTCGGCACTACACTTTGGACAAGTGTTTTTTAGTGATTGTCCACAATCTGGGCAGAATTTGTCTTTTGCTGAAATACTTGCACCACATTTTGGACATTCCATGCCTTGTTTTGCACCACATTCAGGGCAGAATTTTGCATTTGCACGAAGTTTTGCGTTACATTTTATGCAAGTGTGTTGTGGTTCTTTTGGTTTGTTTTCAGTGGCAAGAGCCCCTGCAAAAGTTTGTCCCATGGCAACTCCTGCACCAAGCCCAACACCCATGCCAGCAAGGTTTCCCCCACTTGGGTTTTGAGCAGCATCACGCATTGCTTGAGCGGCTTGATATTGTGTGAATGTGCCCATTTTGTCTTCCATGATTCCAAGTTTTGTGCGTTCATCAAGTGCTTTTTCAACTTCATCTGGAAGTGAAATGTTTTCAAGCACCATGCTTGTAAGTTTTAAGCCAATTTTGTTAAGCCCCTCTTGACTGCATTTCAAGATTTCTTCTGAAAATTCTTGATAGTTTGCCGCCAAATCAAGCGCGGAAATTTTGCTTTCGGCAACAGCATCAGAAAAACCCTGAACCAAAATTGAACGAACTTGTGAATCAATGTCTGACACGGTGAACACTTCGTTTGTTCCAAAAACTTCTTCCATAAAAACCTTCGCGTTATCAACTTTAAAACCATAAACTCCAAAAGCACGAATTCTTATGTTTCCAAAATCAGCATCACGCATCATAACTGGATTTTGTGTGCCCCATTTCAGTCCCACAAATTGTTTTGTGTTAACAAAATAAACTTCTGCCTTGATTTTTGAGTTAAATCCTGTTGGAAGTGAAAGAAGTTTTGTTAAAAATGGAATGTTTTCGGTTGCCAAACTGTAAGTTCCCGGAGCAAAAACATCGGCAATTTGCCCTTTGTGAACAAAAAGTGCCACTTGACTTGGGCGAACCACAAGTGTTGAACTGTTCATGATTTCATCTCGGTCGGTTAAAGGATAACGATAAACAAGTGTGTCTTTGCTTGAATCATTCCACTCAATAACCTCCAAAAGCTGCCTTTTCATTTTACTAAAAAGCCCCATAATTTAAACCATCCTTTTGTAATATTGTTATAAAACAATGTTTGCAAGCAAACAACTTGAATTATATTAGTATATGATACAATTTTTATAAAAAAAAGTCAACATATTTTTTTAAAATTGTGATTTTTTTAAAAATTTTTTTAAATTTAGTTGTGTTAAATGTTTGTTTTTGGTAAAATATTTTAGAAGGATGATTTTTTATGAGCAATTTAACTTTGAAAAAATTATATAAAACTGGAGCAGTTTTTCAAGCACTGCTTGCAGTTTTTGTTATTGTTTTTGCCTTTCCAAGTTTTTTGAATTTGGGATTTGGGGCAGACATTTTGAAATGGCGAGAGTTTACCGAAAAAGTTTTTAACACAAGCGCAAATTTGTGGGTTTGTGGCATTGTTCATGGAACTGTTTTTGTTTTGTTTTTTGTAAATTTAATGTCCCTTTTTGTTTTTAGAGGGCTTAGCAACTTGTTTTTTAAGATTGGCATAACATTTTGCAGTTTTCCTTTTGCCATGTATTCCCTAAATTATGTGCTTGCGTGCTTTGGTGTTTCAACAAACATTCTTCTTTGGTTTTCTCAAACACTGCTTTATGTGTTCTTTGGTTTGGGTGCAATTCTTTTTTTGTTAGGGTTTGTGTTTTTGATTTTAGAAAACAAGCGAAAAATGTGCAAAACAACCACCTATTTGGTAGCAAAAGCGTTTTTGTGGCTGGTTTTGGCACTGTTTAATTTTGTTGCTGTTGCACCACTTTCAAATGCAGGATTTTCGGCTGTTTTTGCCTATTTTGGAATACTTTTTCCTTACTTTTTGATTTGGATGCTTCCCGTTCTTTGCATTTGGCAATTTGTTTGCGGACTTACCCTTAAAGACACTGCTCCTAAAAAAGCAGAACAATCAAACAGACCTGTTTATAAAGGTTAAAAAAGGACTTTTGAAAAGTCCTTTTTTTGTGTTTCATAACTAAAAAATTGATAGGCACACAGGGTTGGGGTGAGGTAAAGTTAGAAAACATGCTTGCGACTGTCAGGGACACTTGCGTGTCCAGATACACTCTACACGACATCAACCCAAGTTGAGGGGCAGAACTGCTGACGCAGTGTCTGGCAAATTTGCAAGCAAATTTGGCGGTATGACAATGAGGTTGGTGGTTCTTGCATGGTTGTTATATTATGATTTTAGTTCCAGCGGTCAGACTGCTCTAAAACAACTTTGTTTTGCAAAAGTGTTTTTTGCACATCAATAATCCTTTGATTTGTTGAACCTTTGAATTTAAGCCTATAATCTTTTTTTTCTTGCACAAAAGGTCCATCAACCAAAACATCAATTAGTTTTAAAAGTTCTTTTGCACCCTTCACTTTTTCCAGTTCTTCAAACAAAAAACCTGTATAAACTGCAAGATTAAGATTCATTTTTTTAACCTCTTGGGCAACTTCCAAAAGTTCTGATGCCCACAAAAATGGCTCACCTCCACTGAAAGTTACTCCATCTAAAAGTGGGTTTGACCTTATTTTTTCAATTATTTCACCGCTGGACATAAGCGTTCCGCCCTCAAGAGTTTGGGTTTGCGGATTGTGACATCCCGGGCAAGCCCGTGGACATCCCTGCACAAAAACGGTTAATCTAAGCCCCGGTCCATCGGTTATGGAATCATTTTCGATTCCTGCAATTCTTAGGTTAGACATGATGTTTTACCCTTTGACTTTCCTCTGCCCTTTTTGCATCATTAAAGCGTTCTAGCGTTCCCACCAAATAGCCAGTGATTCGCCTTATGCGTTCAAAACCAATTCCACCAGAATTTTCTTTTCTGCCACACTTTGGACAAGTGTCGCCAATAATTCCACGATAGCCACAAACTGGATCTCTGTCAACTGGGTGGTTGACTGAGCCATAACCAATTCCGCTTTCTTTCATTTGGCGAATTATCTTTTCAAACGCATCAAGGTTGCTTGAAGTGTCGCCATCAAGTTCGACATAGGTGATGTGTCCACCATTTGTGAGGGCGTGATAAGGCCCTTCAAGTTTGATTTTGTCGAAAGCACTGATTGGGTAATAAACAGGAACATGAAAACTGTTTGTGTAATATTCTCTGTCGGTTATGCCTCTTAAAATTCCATAGCGTTTTTTGTCTATGCGAACAAATCTGCCCGAAAGCCCCTCGGCTGGAGTTGCAATAAGGCTGAAATTAAGTTTGGTTTCTTCTGCTTTTTTGTCAACAAAATCACGCATAAATTTGATTATTTTAAGCCCAAGTTCTTGTGCTTCTTTGCTTTCGCCATGATGTTTTCCTGTTAACGCAACCAAAGTTTCGGCAAGACCAATAAAGCCGATTGTAAGCGTTCCATGTTTTAGAATTTCGCCAACTTCATCATTCTGTCCAAGTTTTTCGCTGTCCATCCAAACACCTTGCCCCATAAGAAATGGATAGTTTTTAACTTTCTTTTTGGACTGTATTGCAAGACGGTCTTGAAGTTGTTTTGCAACAAGTTCTAGTTTGTCTTTTAGGTCATTAAAAAACTTGTTTTGGTCACCTTTTGCCTCAATTCCAAGCCTTGGAAGGTTGATGGAAGTGAAACTTAGGTTTCCACGGCCAAAAGTGATTTCTCGGGTTGGATCATTAACATTTGCCATAACACGAGTTCGGCAACCCATGTAGGCAACTTCGGTTTCAGGATGCCCCGGTTTGTAATAGGCCTTGTTGAAAGGAGCATCTAAAAATGAAAAGTTTGGAAACAATCGTTTTGCACTAACTTTTATGGCAAGTCTGAACAAATCATAGTTTGGATCTCCTTTGTTAAAGGAAACGCCCTCTTTAACCCTGAAAATGCTGATTGGAAAAATTGGTGTTTCACCACTGCCAAGACCTGCATCAACGGCAAGCAAAAGGTTTTTTGTAACCATACGCCCTTCGGGAGTGGTGTCCATGCCAAAGTTGATTGAAGAAAATGGCACTTGTGCACCTGCTCGGCTGTGCATGGTGTTAAGGTTGTGAACAAAAGCTTCCATGGCTTGATAGGTGTCGTTGTCTGTTTCAAACCCAGCATGATTGATTGCAAAAAGTTTTATTTTTCTGAATGTGTTTTCATCAATATCCTTAAAAGCACTGCGTTCAAAAGTGTCATAGTCATCATTTTGAATGAGTTTTGGAAAAGTTCCTGTTTGGGCTTCAATGTTTTTTAGGGCTTTTTTAACTTCATCAAAAGAAAGTTTGTTTGGTCCAATAAGTTCATAGGCTTTTGCAAAATTTTTTATGTAATTTTTTTTGTAGGTTTTTGTTACACCCGGTGCCATGCCATAGTCAAAGTTTGGAATGCTTTGTCCGCCATGTTGGTCGTTTTGGTTTGCTTGAATTGCAATGCACGCAAGCGCACTGTAGGTTCTGATGTCGTTTGGCTCTCGAAGATGCCCATGCCCTGTTGAAAATCCCCCCTTAAAAAGCGTTTGTATGTCGATTTGGCAACAAGTTTCGGTTAAGGTGTAAAAATCAAAATCGTGAATGTGAATGTCGCCTTGATTGTGTGCTTTGGCTTGTTCGGGCGTTAAGATGTATTTTGAAAAATAGTCTTTTGCACCCTCTGAACCAAATTTGAGCATGGTTCCCATTGCGGTGTCGCCATCAACATTGGCGTTTTCTCGTTTTGCATCACTTTCTTCGGCATCTTTTGTTGCAATTTCGTCATAAATTTTCATTAGGCTGGTTTTCATGTCCCTAACTTTTGAGCGTTTTGCCCGATACAAAATGTATTCTTTTGCAACATCACTGAAACCATTTTCCATCAAAACTTTTTCCACCAAGTCTTGAACAGATTCAACATCGGGGGTTTTTCCCTCAAAATTTTCTTCAATTTTTTGTTCCACAAGACCAGCAAGTTTTTTGCAATCTTCAATTTCTTTGCTTCCAATGGCATTCATTGCCTTTCCAATGGCTTTTTCAATTTTTAAAACGTCAAAGTCATCAATTCTTCCATCTCGTTTTACTATTTGAACTATCATTTTTTTGTCTCCTTGTTTGATTTTGCCTAGATTTTTCAAAATCTGACCATACTATAACAAATCACAATATGTTGTGTCAACAAAATTCAAGCAACACAATATGTAGTTTTTAAAAGTTTGTGCAAACTATACAAACTTTAAAAAATTTTGCAAAATTTGTTTGACTTTTTCATCTTTTCGTGAACTCCTTTGTTTTTGCGGGGTTTCTTTGCAACAAAACTTTTTGAAACAAAAAAAATTTACAATTTGCTGGGTTTTGAAAATGTTTTTAATCAAATTTTTGAAATAAAAAAAAGCATGAATGCTTTTTTGCTTCATGCTTTTTTTAGAAAGTTGGATTGCACCCACCCAACCCCACTGTGTGTTTGTCAGGATTTGGTTTTGAATTTTTTTCCAATTTTTCGCTACTTTTCTCAATTGTTTCAAGAACTTGCCCGTTCAAACATTTTTGATTTGCACTAACTTTTTGCCCAAATTGTTTGTTTGAGGCACAAGCAACATTAAGATAGGCTTTGGCTTGGTCAAAATGCCCCTCAATTGCAGAAGTGTAGGCTTGGTTAAGGAATTTTTTTCCATTTTTGCCAAACATTGAAAGATTTGACATAAGTGGACTGAATGCTTTTTTTACCAAACAACCACGAACAATTTCGTTTTCCCACAAATTAGAATCTAGTGTGAAAACCTTGATTCCTTTTTCTTTTTCTTTGCTTATGTTGTTTGTGTCAATCACTCTTGTTGGGTCTTTTTCATCAACAACAAACGAAAAAGTGTTTTTTACACAATTGGTGATTTGCCAACCCGATTGAATGGCAAGTTCGGCAATTCCTTTTGAAAACTCTGTTACTGAAAGATTTTGTTGTTTGTTTTCCATAATTTGTTTCTCCTTTTCCTGTTTCGTGGGTATTATATCATAATTTTTTGATTTTGTAAAGTCTTTTTTGTTATTCCTGTTCATCAAGTTCAAAAATTTGTTCTAATGCTTCGCTTACTTGTTCATAATTTTGTTCATCCTCAACTGGTGGAACAAGATTTTGATAATCTTCATCACTAAGTTCTGGAACATTTTGCATGGCATTGTCAAGCCC